>JANYAA010000179.1 GCA_025355255.1 Chloroflexota bacterium
TGCCGCCGCGTGGGACCTGACCGTGCAGACCGATGCGGTCCTCGCGGGCCTCGACGCGCGACACGGCCCGGTCGCCAAGGCGTGGGCGTCTGCCACCACGGAGGCGGAAGTCAAGGCCGCTGGCGATGTTGCGCAGCGGCAGCTGGACGCGGCGAAGACCGTCGCGGCGGCCGGCGCTGTGGCCGTGGCACCGCTCGACACGATGCAGCAGATCGGGCTGATGGGCGCGACCATGCCCAGCCTGGACGCTGCGGTCGCTGCCGTTCGCGACGGAGATTTGGCCAAGGCGACGACCGAAGCGGCGACCGTGACGGCGTCCCTGGGCGGGCTCCACTCGGCGGGCCAGACGCGGGTCACCATCGCGGTGATCTCGGGCGTGGTGCTCCTGCTGCTGCTCGTGGTGCTGCTGCTGGTGTTCCGTCGTCGGCGTTCGGCAGCACGCGTTGCGGCGGCCGCGGCTTCGGCGGCGGCCCCGGCTTCGGCGTGGGTGCCTCCGTCCCAGTCGGGTCCGCTGGGCGACTTGCCCACGGCCTGGGCTCCCCCGCCGCCTGCTCCCCCGCCGCCTGCCCCACCGCTGCCCGGGTCCCGGGACGAGCCGGGCAGCTAGCGCCGACGGCAGGCCCACGTCGGCGCATCACCGCTCGTGATATTCGCCATCGGTTGGGGCGGTCGCTCAGCCTGAGGTGCGCGCAGCGGGGCGTGTAGACACGCTAGCAGCGCGGAATATCACCGCTCGTGATGCGGTGGTGATCTGTCGGCGATACGGAACGGCGCTGGAGCAAATCAGCTGGTGATTATCACGAGCGGTGATGAGACGGCAGGCCCTAGGCGTCTCGCCCCAGCACGCGCTCAATCCGCGAGTCCGGGATGAACCACATGGCCGCAATCAGTACGTACAGCGCACACGCCGCCACGGGCACAAACAGCGACACCGGCACGGCGATCACGAGGATCACCAGTGACGCCGTGCCCTTCCAGTCCTGGCTGATCGCCTCAGCCAACGGGGCCCCAGCGGGCTGCGCCGCGAGCAGCACACGGCTCAGCCAGTAGTAGCCCATGCCCGCCGCCAGCAGCACCACGCCGTACAGCGCCACGGGCACCGCGGCAAATCCGTTCTCCCCCATCCAGGCCGTGGCAAAGGGGATCAGCGAGAGCCAGAAGAGCAGATGCAGGTTTGCCCAGAGGACGCGCCCGTTCACCGCGCTCGACGCCGCCAGCAGGTGGTGGTGGTTGTTCCAGTAGATCCCGAGGTACACAAACGAGAGCACGTACGCGAGGAACACGGGCGCAAGCTCGGCCAACGCCTCCATCGTGGCGCCCTTGGGCGGGACAAGGCCCAGCACCATGATCGTGATGAGGATTGCGATGACCCCGTCGCTGAACGCCTCCAGCCTGCCCTTGTCCAACCCGCTCTCCTACCCCGGCTGCTTCGCAGGGAGCGATCCTACGCGGTGCGCGCCACTTGACGCCGCAAGCCGTCGGGCAGGAGCGAGGCGATGGCGACACCCGCCAGCACCAGCACAAAGCCAAGCCCATCGATGGGGCCCAGCGCCTCGCCCAGCAGCAGGTTGCCCGCGATCAGGCCCACCACCGGCACGGCCACAAAGCCAATCGCGGTGGCCTGGGCGCCCAGCGCCCGCGTGACGGACTGGCTGGCCCAAGCGGCGAACGCCGTGGCGATCGGCCCCGAGTAGAGCAGCACCAGCACCGTGGACGGCTGCCAGTTGACGCCTTGGAAGCCCTCGACGAGGTACGCGATGAGCGCCACCGGCACGAGCGCCACCAGCAGTTGCCACGGCTGGACGTCCAGCGGGGTGGCGGTCCAGTGGTGTCGCCGGATCTGGATGGTGAGGGCGCCCCAGGACGCGGCGTGCAGCAGCAGCGCGCCCACACCCAACACCACAGCCGCGCGACCCCAGTCGATCACCGCCGGGTTGAGCAGCAGCACCAGGCCGCCCAAACCCAAGGCCAGACCGATGAGCTCGCCACGCTTTGGCCGCGCCCGCAGCCAGACCGCAAGGATCACGGCCACAAACAAGGGCATCGTGTAGGCAAGCACGGACCCGCGTCCGGCGGCAACCGCCTTGAGCGCGAGGTTCATGATCAGGACGCCACCCGCCACTTGGACGAGGCCCCACGAGAAGACCACCGACACGTCCGAGCGGGGCGGCAGGCGAAGCTTGCCGCGCGCCGCCTGGAGTACAACCACGGTGATCAGCCCGCCGAGCACGCGCAGCGTGGCGTAGGTCAGCGGCGGCATCGTCTGGAGGCCAATCTTCACGATGGCCCAGTGGGAGCCCCAGACTAGGGCGACGAGGCCCAGCAGGACGAGCGCAGCCCGCCGCGAGTGGACGGCTGCCTCCGGTGCCACGGGCGCCACGGGCGTCGCGGGCCGCGTTTGCGTGCTGATGACGTCCCCTACGCTCGCGTCATCCGCTCAGCGATGGCGGCCCACTCCCAGAGGCGCTTCGGGTCGCTGCGGCAGGTGCTGATGTCCTTGAGCGTGAACTCCACAGGGCAGCCGTTGGCGCGGGTGGCCGCGAGCACGTCGGCGAAGTCCTTCTCCGCGATGGCCGGGACCCACTCGTCCATCGCCACCATCGCCGGGTTTGGCTTGCGGCTGTACACGAAATCAGGTCCGATGCCTTCGGCCGCCTTCGCCACCTTGGCCCAGGCGCTGACGGAGATCTTGCGGACGTTGGGGATCTTGCGGACCGAGTCAATGCGGTTGTGGAGCGGGTCGCAGCAGCCGAAGTAGCCAAGGCCGAAGCGCTGGTACCAGCGGGCGTAGTAGCCGGGCACAAACTCGTCGAAGGTTGCGTCGCTCACAGAGACGAAGAGTTGCGACCGGCCGACGGTCCAGTTGTCGATCGCGCGCGGATGGCTGGCAACAAAGCCTGGCTTGGGCAGTTCCGTGGTCTGGGCGCCGGTGCAGTGGACGAGGTCCATGCCGTAGCCCAGCAGACCCTTGTCCTCGAGAACCTGCAGCTCCGCCAGGCGAACGTCCGTGAGCCGCGCAGCGATGGCGTGGAGGTGCTCCGGGCGGTCCATGAAGTCCAGCAGGATGGGCTCCGTGCCGCGGAACATCTCGATGTCGTCCCAGAGCGAGAACGTCAGGTCGTCACCGTTCCAGGCGGAGAGGCCCTGCATGCGCACAGCGAGGACGCCGTCCAGCAGCTCGTGCGCCCATGCCTCACGCTCCGCCGTTGCCGCCACGTTGAGGCTGGGCTCAAGGAGGCGGATCTTGTCGACATCCTCGGGGTGCTCAAGCTGGTCGCTGTAGTGGTGGCTCTTGATGTCGTTGCCGCCAGCCTGCTCAATCGTGTCCTCGGTGATCTTCAAGCCCCAACCGGGGCGGTTGATCACCTTGGGAACGTCAAGGTACGGCTGGACCACCATGTCCACACGTGCGTGGTTCCAGCGGTACAGCTGCCGCAGGAACTGCGTCTCCAGCTCACGGGCGAACGGATGTGTGGTTCGCATCACCAGCTCGTCGGCGGCCAGAACGCCGGGCGCCGCCAGCTCATGCCAAGGGATCTCGTCGATCATCGCCATCGGCCGCTCCGGGCGCAGGCCGTTGAGCGCCTGCCACTCGCGGCTGCGCTCCTGCTGCACGGGGAGCGCGGCGAGCTCCGCAACCTTGGCGGCGAGCTCGCGGACAACCGCGACGTCGGCCTGCGGCAGACCGCTGCTGGTGGTGGTCATCGCGGCGGTCCTCGCGCTACGCGTGGAGCAACCCGCGGGCCAGGTCCACGGCGGCGCCGGCGTCCGGCGCGTACCCGTCCGCGCCAATCTGCGCGGCGAACTCCGGGGTGACGGGCGCGCCGCCGATGACCACCCTCACGCCGGGGGTGGCCGCGTGGACCGCCTCCACCACGCCGCGCATGTTGGACATCGTGGTGGTGAGCAGCGCCGAGACGCCGACGATGTGGGCGTCGTGCTCGCGCACCGCGGCCACGAACTTGTCCGCGCTCACGTTGACGCCGAGATCGATGACCTCGAGGCCGCCGCCCTTCCACATCATGCCCACAAGGTTCTTGCCGATGTCGTGGAGGTCGCCCTCCACCGTGCCCACCACGGCGCGGAACTCGGGTGTGACGCCGGCGGCGAGGAGCACGGGCTCCAGGATCGCGGTGCCAGCCTTCATCGCCCGGGCGGCGATCAGCATCTCGGGCACAAACAGCTCGCCGTCCTGGAACTTGCGGCCCACGGTGTCCATCGCCGTCGTCATGGCGCCCAGGATTGTGCGGGGGTCCAGGCCCTCGTCAACGGCTGCCTGGGTGAGCTGGGCCGCGTCGGTGCGGTTGCCCGCCTCAACAGCGGCGGTGAGGGCGGCGAGATCGGCCATCAGGCGGGGTCTCCTCAGGTCTCGGGGTCTGCTAGCGGAGGTGGGACCAGGACGCCGTGCGGCGCTTGATCTCAGCGAGGTTGTGGAGGCTGGACTCGCGTGCGCGATCCTCCCAGGCGAACACGCAGACCGTCATGATGCCGTCAAACTTGAGCTCGCCAAGCGTACTGAAGAACGTGTCCCACGGAACCTCGCCCTGACCGATGTCCAGGTGCTGGTGCACGCGGACGCTGTTGCCGGGCGGGTTGGTGATGTAGCGCAGACCGGACGACGCGCGGTGGTCAAAGCAGTCGGCGACGTGGAGCTGGGTGAGGAGCGGCCCCGCCGCACGCATGATCTCCGCCATGTTGCCGCCCTGGTGGAACGTGTGCGGCGCACAGTAGAGGAAGCTCACATTGGGCGAGTTGATCCCCCTGATCATGTTGACGGCGGCGATGCCGTCCTCGATGAAGTCGTCGGGGTGGGGCTCCAGCGCGAGGTGGACCGCGGCGCGCTCGAAGTGCGGGAGCAGCTCCTCGAGGGACTTCCAGAACTGCGCCTCGGAGATGGACGGGTTCTCTGGGCGGCCGTTGAACTCGGAGTTCATCACGGTGACGCCCAGCTCGGCGGCGATGTCGATGGCGCGATGCCAGTAGCGGACCGCCGCTTGCCGCTCATCCTCGTCTGGTCCGGACCAGCGGAAGAGCGGCAGCAGCGAGCTCACCTTGACGCCCGCGTCGTCGAGCGCCCGCTTGAACGCGCGGATCCCGGCGGTGTCAACGCGCGGGTGCTTGAAGAACGGGATGAAGTCCTCGCGCGGCGAGAGCTCGAGGTACTCGTAGCCCATGTCCGCCACCAGCCCCGGGAGTTCCGCCAGCGGCGTGCTCCGGAACATGTACGGATCAAGCGCGATCTTCATCCCGGTTCTCCTGCTAGCGGTAGAGCGCAGGCTTCTCGATGTAGTCAATGGCGATGCGCTGGCCGGTCTTCACAGCCTGCACGCCAAACTCGGTGACGCGGGTGGCCGCATAGCCGTCCCACGCCGACGCGCCCACGATCTCACCCTTCTGCAGCCCGGTGATCCACGCCTGCAGCTCAGCGGTGTACGCCGGACC
Organism: Chloroflexota bacterium; assembly: GCA_025355255.1. GTDB lineage: Bacteria > Chloroflexota > Limnocylindria > Limnocylindrales > CSP1-4 > CAIXZV01. The sequence continues at coordinate 5,443 of JANYAA010000179.1, forward strand.
AAAGCGGACGCGCCAGTCGGGCGGAACCACGTCGGCGTCCGCGCCGGCGATGGTGGAGCTGGCGACGACGGGGTTCACCAGGGACGCCGTTCCGAGCTCGCCGACGAGCTCGCAGCGGACGTCGTAGCCGTACTGGCAGTTGGCGAAGAACTCGCTGGTGCTCAGCACCCCCGATTCCATGCCGAACAGCGCGAACTGCGGGTCCTGGAGATGCGGGAACGCGTGGCTGGTGCGCTTGGGCGGCACCACCTGCACCGAGGTGATCTCCTCGGCCAACAGCCAGCGGGTGGTGTCGATCTCGTGGATCATCGAGTCCGTCATCGTCATGAAGCTGGTGAACGACTCGGGCACCGTGGCATTGCGGTGCACGTTGTGCAGGATCAGGGCGGCGCCGATCTTGCCGCTGTCAAGGCTGGCCTTGACCTCTTTGTAGCCTGGATCGTAGCGGCGCATGAAGCCGACGATGACGAGGCGCTTGCCGTGGGCCACCTCGGCCGCAAGGATCGCCTCGCACTCGGGCGTGGTGGGCGCCAGCGGCTTTTCGCACATCACGGGCTTGCCCGCGGCGATGGCCGCCAGCGTGTACTCCGCATGCGTCTCGCCGATGGAGCACACCAGGACCGCGTCCACAAGATCGCTCTTGATGAGGTCGTGACCGTTGTCGAAGACCTTGGCACCGCCCAGGAGGGCCGCAACCTCGGTGGCGCGCGCCTTGTTCACGTCCGTGACGGCGGTCACGGTGGAGCCGTTGATGACGTTGACAAGCTTGTTGCCGTGGTCCAGGCCGATGAAGCCTGTGCCGATGATGCCAACTCGGATGGTCATGTCAGCGGACTGCGCCGCCGGCCGTGAGGCCGCAGCCCTTGAAGTACTGCTGGGTGCGGATGGCAATGGGCAGCGGCTTGGCGAAATCGCAGGGGTACAGGTCCTGCTCGACGATGCAGTACAAGTCGCGGTCAAGCGCGGCCAGCGCGGCGAGCAGGGTGGGCATGTCGGGGTCGCCCAGCGGCGGCTCCACCATGACGCCCAGCCGCACGGCCGGCGGGAAGCCGAGGTTCCCCTCAGCCACACGGGCGCGG
>JANYAA010000063.1 GCA_025355255.1 Chloroflexota bacterium
GGCCAGCCACGCCAGCGCCGCAATCAGCAGCACATACATCAGGTTCCAGAATTCGGTGAAGTTGATGTACGCCGCCAGCTGGGCGCCCTGCGTGGGCGAGTAGAGCGCCACCAGCGCGGCGAGGCCGCCGAGGAGGCGCACGCGCTGCCGCCCATCCGCGATGACGGCGCCCAGGGCCGGGATGATCCAGCAGGCGTGGTGCTGCCAGGACATCGGCGCAACCAGCAACGTGGTCAAGCCCACGATGGCGACGGCGGCCAGCAGGTTGTCGGCGCGATGGGCGCGCCAGGCGAGGAAGAGGCCAACAAGGGCCACGGTCCCGGCCAGCGCCAGATAGAGCGGCATCGGCGGCGTCTCGCCAAGCAGCCGGGTGAGCAGCCCGAAGATGCTCTGGTTGCTGACCCGCTCCGCGCCGATGCGGCCGGCGATGCCGAAGACAAAGCCGCCAAAGAAGTAGTCGTCGACGAGCTTGGGCAGCAGCACCGCAGCGATGCCCCAGGCTGCGAGGGTCGTGGCTGCGGCCGTGATAGCGGCGCGGAACTGCCGGGTGAGCACCCAGTGGACGATGATCAGCGCCGGGGTCAGCTTGATGGCCGTCGCGAGGCCCACAAGCACGCCCTGCCAGCGCGAACGCCGCTCGCGCAGGAGTACGGCGTCTACCGTGCAGGCGAGCACCACGAAGACGCCCACCTGTCCGAAGTACAGGACCTCGGCCACGGCGCCCAGGGGGAGTGTGAGGATCGTGGCCGCCGAGATGAGCAGCAGGCGCTGGCGGCGTCCGCCTGGTTCAACGGCCGTGAGCTGGCGGATCGACAGCGCAACCAGCGCCCACAGCGCGATGAGCGTGCCGCCGGTCCACAGCACCCGCAGCACGAGGGTGGGCAGCAGCGAGAGCGGCGCGAAGACGATGGCCCAGACCGGCGGGTAAATGTAGGGCAGGCCGTTGCCCACCTGCGTGAACGCGGTGGAATACGGCGAGAGCCCGTTCCGGACGAACTGGCCGCCCTGGGTGAAGTGGTTGAGGTCTTGGTAGTCGTACTTCGCGAGCGTCATGAAGTCGCGCGCCAGGAGCGCAACCCACACCACGGCGAGACCCGTCAGCAGCGGCACACCGATCCTGCGCGCAACCGATCGATCCACTGGCGGCACCCCGTCCACTTGGCGCCCGCCGCGCTGCGGGTCTGGCCCGCGGCCCAAGGCTTGGGCGGGCGGATGCTACCACCGGGCCAGCGCACGTCGTCGCGGTGCCTCGCGCGGGTGCGCCTGCCGCGGAGGTGCTGGGCGCGTGTACGATCCGGCAGCACCAGCCACGACGTGGCGGCAACCGGCAGGTGCGGAGGCGCACAGGAGGAGCGGGCGATGGATCGCGAGCGGCCGATCATCGGCCAGGTCAACGCGCTCGAGACGCCACGCTTTGCGGGGCCGTCCACTTTTGGGCGCATCCCGTCAATCGCCGAGGTGCCGGACTACGACGTGGCCATCGTCGGCATCCCGTTTGACACCGGTGTTTCGTATCGGCCCGGCGCCAGGTTTGGCCCGGCGGCCATCCGGGCTGGCTCCAAGCTGCTGCGCCCGTTCAACCCGGAGCTCCGCGTCCGTCCGTTCCTTGACCAGCAGGTGGTTGACGCTGGCGACATCGCCGTGTCGCCGTTCAACATCACCGCGGCCCTGGACGCGGTGACGGCCGGGATCTCGAGCCTGATCTCGGCTGACCGCCGGGTGCTGGTGCTGGGCGGCGACCACACCATTGCGCTGCCGGCGCTGCGGGCGCTCCACGCGGTCCACGGGCCCATTGCGCTCGTCCACTTTGACGCGCACTTGGACACGTGGGACACCTACTTCGGTGAGCCGTACACGCATGGCACGCCCTTCCGGCGAGCGTTTGAAGAGGGGCTGCTGGCGCCCGGCGCGTTCCATGTGGGCATCCGCAACTCGCTCTACGACGCGCAGGACCTCGTGGACGACAGCGGCTTTGGCTTCACCATCGTGACGAGCGTGCAGGTGGGCCACGAGGGCGCGGCGTCCGTGGCTGCGCGGCTGCGGGCGGCGGTGGGGGACCGGCCCGTCTATGTGTCGGTGGACATTGATGTGCTGGACCCGGCCCACGCTCCCGGCACCGGCACCCCCGAGGCCGGCGGCCTGACCTCGCGCGAGCTGTTGGAGATCCTGCGCGGCCTCGTCGGCACGCGTCTGGTGGGCGCCGACATCGTGGAGGTGTCACCGGCCTACGACCACGCCGAGCTCACCGCGGTGGCCGCCGC
>JANYAA010000080.1 GCA_025355255.1 Chloroflexota bacterium
CGTACGCCAGCCTCCATGGCCTCGCAGGAGTCCTTCGCAAAGCGCAGCGGCGGCACGACGTGGGTGCAGGCCATGGAGCAGAACGGGCGCTTGCGGAACTCACCCTCGCCGCCAAGGACCATGTCCAGCATCGCCACGGCATCCCGGACGCTGCCGCCGTTGTTGAAGCTGGACGCGATGTGCTTCGTCGTCCCGTGCATGCACGTGTAGACGGTGTGCAGGTCGATCGAGTCCCAGGTGGGCATGTCGCGCGCAACGATGGAGCGCCAGTAGAAGTGGATGTTGTCGAGCGTATCCACCAGACGCGCGATGTCGTACAGATCGACGGTGCTGCTTGGCCGATGCCGTCCGCTCTCGAAGTCCAGCACGAACGGTGCCGCACCGCCGGTGCCCAAGTGCACGCGGCCGCCGCCAAGCTCCATGTCGTAGGCCGGGTCCTGCCCGGGCAGGACGAAGCTGTGCGGCGCCTTGGCGATGATGTCATCGACGAGCGCGCGGGGATAGTGGAGACGACCCTCGTCATCAACCCAGCCGCCGGCCGCGGTTCCCAACTCCACCATGGACGGAATGGGATCGGCAAAGCCGATCTTCTCGATCACGTCGAGGATGGTCGCGTGGATGCGCTCCATCTCAGGTCGGGTGAGCGGCTGGTACCGTCCGCCCACCATGCCGGGCCATACCGACCGTGACACCGGTGCCGCCTCGCGGACTCGCTGCTGCCCCTGACGTGCCATGCCGCCTGCCTCCCGATTGTCGCTGTGCCAAACGCGCCAGATGCGCGGTGCTCGCCGCCGTCAGGCCTTGTGGGCCTGCAACTCCGCGACGAGTGCCGGAACGATGTCGAACAGATTGCCGATGACGAAAAGGTCGGCAAACTCGGCGATTGGGGCATCGGGGTCGGTGTTGACCGCCACGATCGTGCGGGCGCCCTGCATGCCCACCTTGTGCTGGACCGCACCGGAGATGCCAAGAGCAATGTAGACCTCTGGCTTCACGATCTTGCCGGTCTGGCCCACCTGTCGCGCATACGGGATCCAGCCCACGTCCACGGCAGCGCGCGATGCCGCAACCGCGCCGCCAAGCGCCTCCGCCAGTTCGGCCACGATCGCGAAGCCCTCCGCGCCACCGACCCCGCGACCGCCTGAGACGATGATCTTGGCCTCTTCGATCTGCACGGCGCCCGCAGCCTCGGAGACGCGCTCGAGCACCTTCACGGCCGGAGCAGCGCCGGCGCCGGCGAGTGCGACTGTCTCGACAACGCCGCTGCTTGCCGCGGCCTCCGCGGGGACGGACCCGAGCGGGACGGTGACGATGCCGTGACCGTCGGCAAACGATGAGGTGGTGATGAGACGGCCGCCGAAGACGCCCTTCTCCGCAACCGGCCCGCTGTCCCACGCCACGCCGCCCGCGTTGCTGATCACGCCCACACCCAGCGCGGCCATCAGGAAGCCCGCGGTGTCTCGGCCGTCGGGGGAGTTGCCCAGAAAGAGGCTGGCGTCGGTGTCGGCGCCGGTCGCCTGGACCGCGCCCTGTGCCGCCAGCGCAGCGATGGGCGAGGCGGCCGCAGCGGCCGCCTCCACCGCCACGACGCGCGGCAGGTACGCGGCGAGCTCCGCAGCCACGGCCGCCACAGCGCCAGGTGCGCCGGTGACCACGCCAGCCACATCGCGGCCGGCGGTGGCGCCCAGACCGCGAACAAGCGTCGCAACCTCGGCGGAGAGCTTGGTGAGGTGTCCGTCAGGCCCCGCCTCGGCGATGGCCCACAGTGTGCCGGGCATCAGATGGCCCTCCGCTCAACCAGGAAGTCCACGATCAGCTTGGCGGCAATCGGCGCCGGGTCGCGCACAACCCTGGCCGCGCTGCGAGCGTCGGGGATGCTGAACGTGCTGACGCGGCTGGCCGCGGACTCACCGCCAACAGTGGCCGGATCGATGCCCAGATCGGCGAGCGCCCACGTGGTGATGGTCTTGGAACGGGCGCCCATGATCCCGCGGAGGGTCGGGTAGCGGGGCTCCCCCAGGGCCTGCATGCCCGTGATCAGGGCCGGCAGCGGCGCCTCCAGCACGTCGTAGCCTGTGGCGCTAAACCGCTTGATGCGAACCTTGTCGCCGTCCGGCGTGATGGACGTGGCGTACGAGAGGTACGGCAGCCCGCTCAGCGAGGCCAGCGCAGCCGCAACCACGCCGCCGTTGCCGTCGGAGCTGTCCACACCGGCCAGCACGAGATCAAACTCGAGCTTTGCGAGCGCCGCCGCCAGTACGCGTGCCGTCGTCCATGCGTCCGAGCCCGCCAGCGCGGGGTCCGACACGAGGTATGCGTTGTCGGCGCCCATCGCCAGGCCCTTCCGCAGCGCGTCCGGCCCAAAGGCGCCGGCCATCGCCAGCAGCGTGATGGACACCTCAGCGCCGGCATCGCGCAGCCGCAGCGCCGCCTCGAGGCAGTACTCGTCGTTGCCGTTGATCACGGGCGGGATGGCCGCCCGGTCAAGCCGGAGGTCCGGGCCCAGCCGCTCCTGCCCGGTGGCGTCCGGGACGGGTTTGGCGAGGATGACGATCTTCACCTGGTGGAACCTCCGGTGGTTTGCATTATCGGAACGCGGATGGAGCGTGCGCCAGCGCGGTCAGGCGCCGGTTATGCCCGAATGCGCGCGTTTGTTGGGTCGTAGGGTGCCTTGAGCGAGGCGGTTGCGCTGAACCGTTCCGTTGCGATGTCCAGCTCGTACCGGCCCTCGGCCACCCATGCGGGCGTCACCGGACCGTCGCTGCGGGTCACGTAGCCAAGACCGATGGCCCGACCGATTGTGTGGCCATACATCGCAGATGTGATCCGGCCGACGAGGACGCCGTCACGGTAGATCGCCTCGTTGTGGTCCAGCAGCGGCGCAGGATCGTCCAGCGTGAACACGGCGAGGCGGCGCCTGGCGCCTGTCTCGCGCTGCGTCAGCAGTGCCTCGCGGCCGATGAAGCCGCCCGCCTTGTCCCACGCCGCGGTAAACGCGAGGCCCGATTCGATGAGCGTGTCCTCGTCGCTCATGTCATGGCCCCAGTGGCGGTATGCCTTCTCCATGCGCAGCGAGTTGAGCGCGTGGTAGCCGGCGTGCCTGAGGCCAAACTTCTCGCCCGCAGCCACGATCGTGTCGTAGATGTGGGTGGCGAACTCCATCGGGATGTAGAGCTCCCAGCCCAGCTCGCCCACATAGGTGGTGCGCGCGGCCCGGACGAACGCCATGCCGAGGTCGATGTCGCGGACGGTGCCGAAGGGGAACGCCTCGTTGGACATGTCGGCGTCGGTCATAGACGCCAGCAGGTCTCTCGCGCGCGGTCCCATGAGCGAGATCACGGCTTCGGCCGAGGTGGTGTCGGTGATGACCACGTGGGCATCGGCCGGCGTGTGGCGCGCCAGCCAGTCCATGTCGCGGACAAGCTGCGTGCCGGTGGTGACAACGAGGAACTTGTCCACCGCCAGACGGCTGACCGTCAGATCCGCTTCCACGCCGCCGCGCTCGTTGCACCACTGGGTGTAGACGATCCGCCCGGGATCCACGTCTACATTTGCCGTGGACACGCGGTTCAGCGCCGCGGCCGCGTCACGCCCCTGGACAAGGAACTTGCCAAACGAGGTCTGGTCGAAGAGCGCCACGTTCTCGCGGACTGCCTTGTGCTCCTCGGCGCTGTAGGAGAACCAGTTCTGGCGCCCAAAGCTGTACTCGTACTTGGGCTCCACACCGGCCGGCGCGTACCAGTTGGCGCGCTCCCAGCCATAGACCTCGCCAAAGCACGCGTTGCGCGCCAGGAGGCGGTCATGCAGCGGCGACCGCCGGATGCCGCGCGAGGTCACGACCTGGCGGAACGGCCAGTGCATGTCGTACAGGAGGCCCAGGGTCTCCGTGGTGCGCTCGTAGAGGTAGCGCCGGTTGCGCTGGAAGGGCATGAAGCGCCGGACGTCCACTTCCCAGAGGTCCATGGGCGCGTGGCCGTCCACGATCCAGTCCGCGACGGCTCGGCCGGCGCCGCCGCCGCCCGCAAAGCCAACAGAGTTGAAGCCGGCAGCCACGAAGTAGCCCGGGTGTCCGGGCGCCTCGCCCAGGACATAGCGATCGTCGGGCGTAAAGCTCTCCGGCCCGTTGAAGTGCAGCTGGTAGCCCACCTCGCCCAGCACGGGGACGCGCTTTGCGGCCCGCTCGAGGAACGGCGTGATGTGGTCCCAGTCCTCGGGCAGCGTGACGAACTCCGCGCCATCGGGGATGCCGTGGGTGGCCCAGGGCTTGGCGCCGGGCTCAAAGAAGCCCACCATCAGCTTGCCCGTGTCCACGCGGATGTACGCCGTGTCGTCCGGCGAACGCAACACGGGGAGCTCCGGGTCCAGTCCGGGAATGGGCTCCGTGATCAGGTAGTAGTGCTC
>JANYAA010000103.1 GCA_025355255.1 Chloroflexota bacterium
CCACGTCGGCAATGCCGTCCGGCCCGCGGGCCATCGCGGCCTCGAGGACCCGCTGGGGCGACGTGCCAGCCGCAACGCGCACCTCGGCGTAGTCGGCCCCGTCGCGGACGATCTTCACGTCCGGCATCGCCGCCAGCCACCTGCGGTCTTCGCCGGCCGTCGCCACGCGGACCACCTGATGGCCGGTGGAGCGGCGCACCTCGCGCGTTGTGCCGGCCGTGACGAGGCGCCCGCGGTCGATGATGGCCACGGAATCGCAAAGCTCCTCGGCCTGATCCAGCTGGTGCGTGCTGAAGACCAGGGTCTTGCCCCGGTCTCGCATCTCCAAGAAGGCCGCCTTGAGCATCGCCACGTTGACCGGGTCCAGACCCACAAACGGCTCATCCATGAGCAGCACGTCCGGCCCGTGGAGGATCGTGGCGATGTACTGGACTTTCTGCTGGTTGCCCTTTGACAGCGTCTCCAGACGGGCGTCTGCCTTGTCGCCGATCCGAAACCGCTCCAGCCACTCGGCCGCCTCGGCACGGGCGGTCGCCCGGGCAATCCCGTAGAGCGAGGCGAAGTGCACCAGCTGTTCCAGCACGGGCATCTTGGCGTACAGGCCGCGCTCCTCGGGCATGTAGCCCCAGATCTTGCGAGGCCAGTCGTGCGCCAGACGGCCGTCCCAGCTCACGGTGCCCTCGTCGGCGCGCATCAGGCTCAGCACGATGCGCATCGTGGTGGTCTTGCCAGCCCCGTTGGCGCCGAGGAACCCGTAGACCTCGCCCGGCTGCACCGTGAACGAGATCCCGTCGAGCGCCTGCACGCTGCCAAACCGCTTGCGCAGCCCCTCGATGACCAGCGCCATGCTGGTGCCTCCTGCCTAAACCCGTCCTGCCGGTCGTCTGGACCGGTCTCCATGCGTCCCACGTGAGTATCGGGCGCTTGTCGCGAACCAGGCGCCGATTTCCGCAGGTTGCCCTCTTGCGCGACAATCGACAGCACACGAGCGACAGACGAGCGTCCCGCTCCATCTCGAGCGCCATGGAGAGTCACGTGACCGACGTCAAGACCTACCAGCAGTTCATCGGCGGCCAGTTTGTGGATTCTGCGTCGGGCGAGACGCTCGCCGTTGAGAACCCCGCCAACTACCAAGTCATCGCGCAGGTTCCGGCGTCGGGTCAAGAAGACGTCAACCGCGCCGTGGATGCCGCCGATAAAGCGTTCCAGACCTGGTCGCTTACTACGCCGCAGGACCGCAGCCTGGCGCTGCTCAAGATCGCCGACATCTTTGAGGCCAACTCGGATGAACTCGGCCGGATTGAGGCGAGCCAGACCGGCAAGCCCGTGGGCTTCGCCATTGGCGAGATGGCCGTGGCGGTTGACTTATTCCGGTTCTTCGCCGGCGCGTGCCGCGTCATGGAGGGCCTTGCGGTCAACGAGTTCCTGCCGGGCCATACGGCCATGATCCGGCGCGATCCGATTGGGGTGGTCGCCTCGATCGCGCCGTGGAACTACCCGCTGTACATGGCCGCTTGGAAGCTTGGCCCTGCCCTCGCCACCGGCAACACCGTGGTGCTCAAGCCATCAGCACGGACGCCCCTCTCGGCTCTGCGCTTCGCGGAGCTCATTCAGGACCAGCTCCCAGCGGGCGTGCTCAACGTGCTGTCGGGCTCCGGCGGGATGATGGGCGACCTCCTCGTCGGTCACCCGAAAGTCCGCATGGTGTCAATTACGGGTGACACGGTGACCGGCAAGCACATCGCGACGCTGGCCGCCGGCACCGTCAAACGGCTCCACTTGGAGCTTGGCGGCAAGGCCCCGGTGATTGTCCTTGACGACGCGGACGTTGCGCTGGCGGCGGAGACGATCAAGGGCGCGGGCTACTTCAACAGCGGTCAGGACTGCACGGCCGCCTGCCGGGTCATTGCCGGCCCGGCCGTCTACGAGAAGCTCGTTGCTGCCCTGTCGGAGCAGGTTGGCTCCATCGATTGGGGCGACCCCACCAAGCGAGACGACCTGGAGATGGGATCGCTGATCGCGAAGTCTCAGGCCGACAAGGTCGAAGGGATGGTCAACCGCGCGCTCGAGGCGAAGGCCGAGCTGGTTATCGGCGGCAAGCGCCCGGACATGACGGGTGCGTACTTCGAGCCAACCGTGATCGCGAACCCCGATCAGGGCAGCGAGATTGTTCAGGACGAGGTCTTCGGTCCGGTGGTCACGGTCCAGCGAGCAGCGGACGAGGAACAGGCGGTCCAGTGGGCCAACGACGTCAAGTTCGGCCTTGCCTCATCTGTCTTCACCGGGTCCATCGCCAAGGCGATGCGGGTCGCCCGGCGACTCCAGGTCGGCACGGTCTGGGTCAATGAGCATGTCATCCTCGCCTCGGAGAACCCGCACGGCGGCGTCAAGGAGTCGGGCTGGGGCAAGGATGGCTCCAAGTACGCGCTTGAGGACTACACCTACGTGAAGAACATCACGATCAATACCGGCATTTGACCCCGGTCCGTTCGTCTAGCGACCATCGGCATCCCCTGCCGGCCGCTGGGTCCCACATGATCCTTGACCGCTCGCTCGTGGCGGCGGCCGTTCGCGCACTGGACCTCGAGGCGCTGGCCGGCCGTCGCTGGTTTGCCGCCAAGGGTCAGCCGGTCGCGTCGGCGCGTCTTGCCCACGCCTTTGGCCTCACCGCCACCCACGCGCTTGCGCTTGTGGACCTGCGGGTGGGCGAGGGGAGCGGCCGCACCGAGCGCTATGCCTTGGCCGTGGTTGCCGATGACGATGCGCCCGAGGGTGCCCGCGAAGCCGACGAGTCCGATGGCGTCTGGCGCGCCCTGGCTGCCGCCATCGCCGAGGCGCGGACGATCCCCGCGCTGCCGCGCCAGGGAGGTCCGGCGGTCGAGGGCGACACAGGCGCCGTCGAGGCGGCGCTCGTCTGCCGCCCCTCGCCAGGGTTTGCGGCCCTCTGGGACGGTCCGGCCGCCCTGGTGGCAACGGCTACCGAGCGCCCACTTGGCCGCGACCAGTCAAACACCTCGGTCGTGCTGGGCGACAGCCTCCTGCTCAAAGGCTATCGGCGGATCCAGCCCGGCCTCAACCCGGACCTGGAGCTCACCGCCTATCTGTCCGAGGAGGCGGGCTTCCCCGGCGTAGCGCGGCTTGCCGGCTGGGCGGAGGTTGTGACCCGCGAGGCCGGAACCGCCACCGTGGCGATGCTTCAGGAGTTTGCGGCCAGCGCCGACGACCTCTACGAGGCCACCGCTGAGCAGCTTTCCGCGCTGATCGCGGCGCCGGGCTCCGTGAGCCTCGAGTGGGCAACCGAGGTGGCAGAGGATCTGGGCACCCTGGTGGCCGGGCTGCACGCAGCCTTGGCCACGCCACCGGCCGATGCGCCCGACCTGACTCCACGCCTCGCCACGCACGATGAGCTCAAGGCGTGGCGCTGGGACGCCCACCGCCAGCTCAATGCCGCGATTGCCGCCTTGGCGCCCGTGGATGCGGCGCTTGCTGCCGAACTCCGCGACGCCGGCGCACAGATTGCTGCCCGCGCGTCGCGCTTTGAAGCGGCAGCAACGGCGCCGCTGGTCATGCGCATCCACGGGGATCTCCATCTGGGCCAGATACTCATGGCCGAGGATGGCTACCGCGTGATCGACTTCGAGGGCGAACCGCTGCGCCCCATCGAGGAGCGGCGGAGGCTGGACTCGCCGCTGCGCGATGTCGCCTCGCTCCTGCGGTCGCTGGACCATGTGGCGCGGAGTGCTGCCCGCCGGGCCGAGCGACGCGCCGGAGGCCCCATCGAGGAGCCGGGGCTGGACATCGAGGCCTGGATCGGGCGGTCCCGTGCCCGCTTCCTGCGCGCCTACGCTGAGGGTCTGCGCCGCGCCGGCGCCCCCTTCACACCGGATCTGGACCTTCTGGACGCCTTCGAGGTGGCCAAGGAATGCTACGAGTTCGTCTACGCCGCAACGGTGCTGCCGTCGTGGCTCTGGGCGCCGCGCGACGGCATGCGCTGGCTGATGGCGCACGAAGAGGCATGATGGGCGAGCTTCAGGAGCCAACCGAGCCCGATCGCGTGACGCAGTTTCTGGGCGACACTCTTGCCTCGCCCGTCGAACTCGCGGATGTGCTCGCTGTGCAGCGCGCCACGCTGGCCTCCTTGTCCCACGGCGTGCTGGCTCAGCTGCTCGCTCGTCCGCGCCGACGGCTCATCGGCATGGGCAGCTCGCGGTTTGCAGCGCTCGACGCGGCGGCACGCTGGCGTCGAGCTGGGCTGGACGCCGTGGCCGAGACGGCGTCGGCCTCGGGTCCGTCTCGTGGCGGGGCTGACACGCTGGCGATCGTCGTCTCGTCTTCGGGGTCGACAGCCGAGGCCGTGGCTGCGGCCAACCGGCATCGGGCTGAAGGGTCGCTCGTCTTGGCGATGACCTCCTGGCCCAGTTCGGCGCTTGCGGCACAAGCCCACATCGTCCTGCCGCTTCGCGGCGTACGCGCGGAGGCGAGCGGCATTGCCACCCTTTCCTACCGCGCCACCGTGGCCGGGCTGTTGGCGCTTGACGAGGACCCGTCAGCTGCGACGGAGCTCGACGCCACCGCGGCGGTCGTCGCTGACGTCATCGCCAATCGGCATGTCTGGCTTGCCGCGGCTGCCGACACACTGGACACCGGCCGCGATATCCATGTGCTCGCTGACGGGTTCATGGCCGGCATAGCCGAGCAGGCGGCGCTGATGTTCCGCGAGGCATCGCGCATCACGGCGCTTCCGTTTGACACCGGTGACTGGCTCCACGTCGGCCTGTACACCCTGTTTCCTGGTGACGCGGTGCTGCTGATCGCGGGCGCGCCCGCTGACACGGAGGCCATCGCCGCCATCCACGCGCGCGGTGCCCGGGCGGTTGTGGTTGGGCCAGCCCGCGATGGTGCGGACGTCTCGATCCCCGCTGGGCTGAGCGTTGTGCACACGTCGGCAGCAGGGGTCCTGGCGGCCAACGTGGTGGCGGAACTCCTCGCGGCGGAGCTTTGGCGCCGTGCAGGCACCCCGGGTGCTGGCACGATTGTGGGAGGCGCCGGGGAACTTGGAGCAGGTAGCATGGCGCAACGGTCCGCCGTCGCCGGCCCGACCTGAGACACCGAGGCGCAATGACCCCCAACTCCACGGCCCGCGACCCTGAATGGCTCACTCTCACCGAGGCATGCCGCCTTCTGGGCGTGTCGCCCACGACCGTGCGCCGTTGGGCGGACTCGGGGCTGCTGCGCATTTTTCACACGCCCGGTGGCCATCGCAGGTTCTCGCGCGCCAGCTTGGAGGGCATGCTGCCCCACCGGCCAACCGGTCGGCCGCAGCTGACCGATGCTGGCGCCACGCCGAGCCGACTTGCGCGCAACTACCGCCAAGGGGTCGAGGGAGCGCCCAGCCACATGCCCTGGGTCACCGATCTTGACCCCGCGCGGCGCGAGCGCCTCCGCCAGTACGGCCGGTCAATCGTGTCGGCCCTGCTCGCGGCGCTTGATGCCGACGATCCAGATCAGCGGATGGAGCTGCTGCGCGTAGCCGAGGATGCATGCGACAGCTACGGACGCCTTGCGGCGGGGGAGGGGCTCATCGCCTCGGCCACCGCGGACGTGTTCTTGCGGTTCCGAACACCCTTCCTGGCAGAGCTCGGCGCCATCGCACGCCGCCGCGAGCTGGACGCCGTTGCCTCCACCGCGCTGATGGCTGACGCGAACGACGCGCTCGACCGCTTGCTCCTCTCCACGCTCCGCGGCTGGGAGACGGCCACAGCTGAGGCTAACGCATCGGCGCTGACCCTGATGGCTTCAAAGGCCTCATCGGGCGGCGTGTAGGCGAAGTAGCCCCTCCGGCGAGGCCTGTCGCGGGCTGTGCACTGGGCCATCGGACCCGTCGGGCATGTCCACGGCAGGTCTATCTGACGCCCCACAATAGGCCGCTCGGCCCTCCACCATATGGCGACATCTCCCGGTAACATGCGGGAGGTTTCAATGGATATGGTGGATATGGGAGGTTTCAGGGGCTCCCAGCCAAGGTCACAGGACCTGCGGGTCCGAGGCCATCCGCCAGAGGGTCTCAACGGTCTGCAATCAGCCTGGCAGAAGGCGGTCCGCGGGCCCCATCGCGTCCCAATCTCTGCCGTTGCCGGAGAAACGTCGTGCCCGTCCCCCGCGCCGAGCTCGGGCTCGCTGCCCTGCTGGTCCATGCGCGCTCCGTCGAGAGTGAGGAG
>JANYAA010000140.1 GCA_025355255.1 Chloroflexota bacterium
TGCGGCCACTGCAGCCGGATCCAGCGTGTCCGGCGTTTTGTTGACCACAATCCGGATGCGGGGCACCTGCAGCTCCTGGGCCACCCGGGCCGTGATCCCCGTCCCCTCGTAGTCCTGTTTGTCCGGGCGCATCACGATCAGGAGTGCATCGGAGAGGACGAGGGAGAGGAGCGTCTCCTCGTTGAGTCCCGGATGGGTGTCAATCAGCAGGACGTCGAGGTGCAGCTCCTCCACCAGTTGGCGGAGTCCCTCGGTCAGGCGCTGGGCGTCATAGCCCTCGCGCAGGATCCGTGCGATCTCGCCTGGCTTCATCGACGACGGGATCAGGTGCACGCTACCCGAGACAGCCATGCCGATCCCGCCAGTCACGTCTTGGGCGACATCGGCGATCGCCCGCCCGTGCCAGAGGAAGTCGTTCAGGGAGGCCTCAACCTCATCGCCCGCCAGGCCGAAGAGGACATGGATCCCGGGCGACTGGATGTCGGTGTCGATCACCCCAACGCGCTTGCCCTGAGCCGCGTATGTGGCGGCGAGGTTCGCGGTCGTGTTCGATTTGCCCGTTCCGCCGCGGAACGAGTGCACGCTGACAACCGTCGCCAACCCCGGCCTCCCTGCCCCTCACCCGACGGCGCGTGCGATCACTCGCCACCTGCGTGGCCGGAACCGTACCATGCCGTTTGGCACGGTGCCGACACGTCCTACGGCACGCCACAACAGGCGATGGGGCTGTGCCACCCGGTTTACGGCGGCGCATCGCGGGCGTTGAGCGCTGCGGCGGTGCGCGCTAGAATGGCGCCCTCCCGAGCGGGAGTAACTCAGTTGGCAGAGTGTCAGCTTCCCAAGCTGAATGTCGCGGGTTCGAACCCCGTCTCCCGCTCCACCTTCCCTAGGTGGCTGCGAGCCGCTGCCCGCCCGCGTACAGGAAGCCAGCGTGCCGGGAGGAACTGTCCGCCAGCCGCCTGCAGCGTGCAGAACGTCATGACGCCCATCACGAGCCAGTTTGGCCGTTGGATCCAGTAGCGATCCAAGCCGGCCGGCTCCACAAAGCCGTGGTCGATCCCGCCGAGCAGCGAACTGGCCGCGAGCGCCGTCACCGCCACAGCCCAGAACCAGGCCGGCGTGAAGCGCGCCTTCACGGTCCGCACCATCATCCCCGCAACGAAGAACAGCTCCGCGGCCAAGAGGAAGTTGGTGATCGAGGTGATCGCCAGGCGGTCCATGCCGCGCATCGTGCGGGGGTCGCGTGCAAACCCCAAGGGCCAACCCGATCCAAGACGCGGCGACGCCCGGCTCGGGTGCAGAATCACTGGATGGATACCTCATCGGGCCGCTCGGGCCGCATCCCGGTTTGCGTTGTGGACCCGCTGGGTCTGGGGGACGTGGGCCACCTCCCCGCCAGCCTCGAGCTTGTGTCGTGGCCAACAGCGGAGCTCGCCCGAATCGAGATGATCGTGGTGGCCGATGCGGGACGCCGCGCCTTCCTCGAGGCGTTGGGTCAGATGAGTCACCTGCGCGTGATCCAGAGCACCAGCGCCGGCGTGGACTGGCTCGCCGGACACGTGCCGCCTGGCGTCCGGGTCCACAACGCGCGTGGCGTGTACGACGGCCCGCTGGCAGAGTGGGTTGTCGGGGCAATCCTCGCGATGAACCGCGGTCTTGTCAGCGCCCGCGACGCCCAAGCCCACAGCGCGTGGCGCGGCTTCGTCCCCACGGGCGAGCTTGCCGGCGCCCGCGTGGTGATCCTTGGCCAGGGGTCAATCGGGTCGGCGGTCGCGGAGCGGGTGAGGCCCTTCGGCGCCAAGGTGACAGGCGTGGGCAGGACCGCGCGCGACGGGATCGCCGGGATCGCGGACCTCGACCGGCTTCTGCCAGCCACCGATGTCCTGGTCAACCTGCTGCCGCTGACACACGAAACCGTTGGCCTCGTTGACGCGCGACTGCTGGCTCAGCTCCCCGACGGTGCGCTCATCGTCAACGCGGGTCGCGGACGGACAACCGTGACCGCGGCACTCGTCAGCGAGGTCACAACCGACAGGCTGCGCGCTGTGCTGGACGTGACGGATCCCGAACCGCTGCCGCCCGGTCACCCGCTGTGGGCGCTGCCCAATGTCCTCGTGACGCCGCACGTGGCGGGCGACTCGCCGTTGTCAATCGCGCGATCGTTTGCGCTCGCGGGCGACCAGCTCCGCCGCTATGCCGCGGGCGAACCGCTGATCAACGCAGTGGCGCCGCACCTGCTCGAGGCCATCGGCAGCTAGGTCCGACGAGCCGCCCCGCTACTCGTCGTCGGGCGGGTTGCCCACGTGGGCGCCGGCCTTGGCGCGCTCGGCTGCCCGCTCCAGGCGAATGGCGTAGCGCAGGCTGCCGTAGGCCATGAGGTCGATGGCGAGGCCACCGAGGCCGCCAAGCTGCGAGCTGTAGAACACGAACACCTGGGTGATGAGGATCCAGACCAGCAGCCCGCGCTGGAACCAGTGGTACGCCGTCACGCGTGAGCGCCGCAGCGACACCACGCCCAGCGCAACCAGGAGCGCCCCCGCCAGCGTGGATCCAACCTGCGCGGTGAACGCACCGGCAAGCACAGCGCTTGCGCCGACCGGCGGCAGCGAGGCCACAAACGTTACGCCCGCAACGGCCAGCACCGTGTAGCCCACGACGATGGCGATGAGCGCCTCGTCCGCCCACGAGTACGTCATGACGCGCGTGTAGACGGCGGCAAGGCGGCCCTTGATGACCTCGACGATGTTGTTGTGGTCCGGGACTGCCGGAATCGCGGCGAGATAGCGGGTGGCAGCGCGCGTCCGCGGGTCGGCTTGATCGGCCACCGCAAGCAGCTCCGCGATGCGCAGCCGGTCATCTGGCTCCAGCCCCCGGACGGGCGCGCCGGACATCAGCGAGAGCGCGTTGGCCAGCGCCTCGTCCGACGACAGCCGCCGCTGGCCTACGACAATTCGCGACACAAGGAACACCAGCACGAAGACGCCGTAGATCAAGGCGATCGACGGGCGGTAGAAGTAGTCGTTGTCCGACGTGACGAACTTGCCAATCTCGTCGATGAAGGCGCCGAAGCCAAGGCCAGCGATCGCCGTGGCCACCTGGCCCATCGCGCGGTCAAGGAAGCCCACCAGCAGCAGGACGGCCAGCAGCAGGAGCAGGCCGCCCCAGAGCATGTGCGCAATGTGGATGCCGCTCGAGCCGATCTTGGGATAGCCCGTCGCGGCGAGGAACCAGCGGATGCCCAAGAACGACGCCACCGCAGACACGAAGAACGTCTCGAAGAGCAGCGGCGCCTCGATATTGCGCGTCAGCAGGCGCAGGGGGCGGATCGTCATGGTCGTCAGTATGTGACGGTGCGGGCAGCGCCGGCGGCGGCGGACGCACGGTTGCGGCGGTACGGGTTGCGCTCGTCGTCCGGCGCCGTGCCCGCCACAATTGCCGCCAGACGTCGCCCGGCCTCAGGACCGCTTTCGATCCCCCACCCGTTGTCGCCCGTGTGCAGGTAGAGGCCGTCGACGCCGGCTCCGCCGATGAACGGGCGGCCATCGGCCGTGCATGTGTACTGGCCGGCGGCCAAGCTGATCTCGGCGCTGGTGAGCCTGTCCGCGATGGTCCCCCAGAAGGGCACCGCGCGGCTGGCCACGTCCATCACCACCGCGGGGAACGTCCAGTCCGTGGGCACCGGATCCACGGGCTCGGTCCCCGGCTCGTCCTGGCCCATGCCAAGGAACGCGCCGCCGCCCTCCGGCCGCCAGTAGGCGTGCGTGTCGGTGTCCAGGGTCATCGGCCCATCGGCCGGGATCTCGGGCTGCGGGGCCACCATCGCGCGGTGGTGGCGCACCATGGTCACCGGCAGGTCCACGCCCGCGGTTGCGGCCAGACGCTTGGCGAAGGGGCCGGCCGCGATGACCACGCGCTCAGTGGCAATTGTGCCGCCCGCCGTGCGGACGCCGGTGACGCGGCTGCCGTCCGTGAGGATCTCGGTTGCGGCCGTGCCCAGGTAGACCTCAGCGGTGGCGGCCGCCCGGGCAAGCCCGTGAACAACCTCGTACGGCGAGACCCAGCCGTCGCGGGCCCGGTAGCTGGCGGCGGTCATGCCCTCGGACACCCAGGGGAAGCGGCGGCGGATCTCGTCGCCCACCAGGAGCTCCGAGTCCGTGACGCCAAAACCGCGCGTGGCCTCCACGAAGCGGCCCATCGTTGCCGGACCATCGGCGGCCGCGGTCAGGAACAGCCAGCCCTGCTGCCGAAGCCCGATGGGCCAGTCCGCCAGACCCGTCTCGGCGGCGAACCCCTCGTAGAACGCGATACCGGGCAGGACCAGCTCGGCGTAGTCGGGGTCATCCCACTGGGCGCGAAAGCAGGCCACGGCCTGCGAGGTGGTGAGCGACGCCAGTTGCGGCGCCCGCTCAAGGAGCACTGCGCCCAAACCGTGGCGGCCCAGAAAGAACGCATCTGCGGCGCCCGCGATGCCGCCGCCGATGACCACGACATCGGCAGTCTGGGGAAGTGCAGCGGTGCCCGCCGGGTGGATGCGTCCCATGCCGTCATGATCGCAGACACGGGCCCAGCGACGCGGCCGGGTGGCACCTGGCGCTGGCGTCCCACACAATGGCCGACACATGCGCGTCCTCCAGTTCCTCACCGTCCGCACGCCCGGAGCCACCGCTCGCCTCGCGCGGCTTGGGGCCCACCCGGCCGTAACTACGGTCTTCGATCTGGAGGATGGCCTGTGGGACCCGCTCGACGCGGCCAGGACCACGGACCTGAAGGAAGAGGGCAGGGTGCACCTCGCTGAGCTCGCGCGCAGCCACGCGGGCATGCTGGAATCGTCCTCGCTGGGCGTGCGGATCAACCGGATCTCCGGCCTGGAGGGTCATCGGGACCTTGACGCGCTTGGGCGCGCGGCAAGGCACCTGGCGTTTGACGAGATCGTGGCAACCAAGATCGAGTCCGGCCGGGATCTCGACGAGGTGGCGGCGGGTCTGCGAGCGGCGGGCGTTGGGTACCGCACCATCGTGCCGATTGTGGAGACCCGCGCAGGGATTGGGGCGCTCGACGAGATCCTCGAGGCGGCGCGGCGTCTCGGCGTGCGCTGGCTGGTGTACGGCCACTTCGACTTCGCGCTTGATGCGGGCCTGTGGCCGTTTCCTGGCCCCGCGGACCTCGAGTACTGGTCACGGCTCAAGCCGATCATCGCCGCCACCGAGGCGGCCGGCATGGGGCATGTCCACCCGCCGTTCTTTGCGCTTGGTGACCCGTTGGCGTTCGAGCGGCTGGCTCGCGGGCTGGCTGGCGTCTGCGGCCGCGAGTTCGGGATGATCACCATTGGGCGCTCGCAGACGGCGCTTGCGGCGGCGCTTGCCCGAGATATCGCGGGCGAGACGGCAGGCGCAGAGACGCCTGGCGCGGAACAGCTCGTGGCTCGTCCCTCGGCCGCGGGGCTCAGCCCTGTGGCACTGGCCACCCGGATCGTCGCGCTCTACACCGCGAACCGGCGGGACGACGTGAGCTTCGTCATCGACCCAGTTGGCGGCGACTTCATCTCGCCTCACCTCTTCCTTGCAGCAAGGGCTTATCTCTCGAGGCTGCCCGATGCCTGATGCCGACGGGGCGCTGCGCCTCGGCATCATCGGCGGGTGCCTGTCGCACCAGCACGACATCGCCGTGGGCGAGCTGTACCACCGGCGGCTCGCGGCCATGGCGGCGAACTCCGGCGGCCGGCGCCTCCGTGTCCGCATTGCGCGCTCCTTCGAGTTTGGCTACGCGGAGCGGCTGGATCGGCTGCTGGGGCGGGGCGAGCTTGATGTGGTCATGCTCCACATGCGGGCCACGGTGGTGACCAGGGCCGCGCTGCTGGTTCGGGAACGGTCCGGCGGCCAGTCCCGACTGCGGCCCAACCCCGCGCTCTTCAACCGCCGGCACAACCGCCCTGCGGGGTGCGGCAACGAGGATCTGGTTCATATGCCCGATCTGGCCACGCCCGATGCCTACGGCGGGTCGCGGCCGGCACAGGACGT
>JANYAA010000150.1 GCA_025355255.1 Chloroflexota bacterium
CGGTGATCACGCGCGAGGCCACTCGGCGTGGCCTGAACGCGTCGCTCGTGGACAACGGGATCATCATCGTGGCCGCGGCAGCTCTTGCCGGCGGGCGCGCTTACCACGTGATCGACCAGTGGTCGCTGTACCAGGACAACCTGCTCAAGATCGTGACGCCGCCCTACACGGGCCTCGGCGTCTATGGCGGGATCGCCACGGGCGTGCTCGCGGCCGTCATCATCGTGCGCCGCTGGCATCAGCCGTTCTGGAAGTGGGCAGACGTCATCGCCCCCGGCATCTTCGTCATGCAGGCGATTGGCCGCTGGGGGAACTTCTTCAACCAGGAGCTCTACGGGCCGCCCACCAACCTGCCGTGGGGCATCGCCATCGACTGTGCCCACCGCATCGGCGACCACGGCCTCGCCCAGTGGGCCTGCCCGCAGTTCCCGGCAGAGACCACGGCCTTCCAGCCGCTGTTCCTCTACGAGTCCGTGAGCGGCCTGGTCGGCGCCGCCCTGCTGCTGCTGCTCGCCCGACGCATCGGCCCGCGCATGCGCCCAGGCGACCTGTTCCTGCTTTGGGGCATGTGGTACGCGGCCGTCCGCTTTGGCCTCGAGACATTCCGCCAGGGCAACTGGACGCTGGGCGGCATCCCCACGGCCATGGTGATCTCCACCCTCGTGTTCGTTGGTGCTGGCGCCCTGCTCATCTACCGCCACCGGCCTGGCTCCACCACTGAGACGTGGGGCGAGCCGCCGGCTGTCGATGCCGAGGCGGATGACGACGACGAGTACTACGACGACGACGACGAACCCGCGGCCGTCGAAGCGGCCGACGCTGATGTCCAGCCCAACCGGGCCGACTGAAGCGCCGGATCCGACGCCACAACCCCGTCGGCGGCCACCGTCGCGTCTTGACCGCGGCGTCCTCGATCGCGCCCGCGACGGCAGCGCCCTTGAGGGTCTGCGCTGGCTTGGCCGCGAACCCGAGTCACGCGCCACGCTCTACTACCGCGCCGTGCGGCTCTTCGTGCGGTTCCTGCTCTTCGTGGTCTTCCGCTTCCGGATCCAGACGTCCGGTCAGGAGCTCCTGCCCCGCGGCGGCTATCTGCTGATCGGCGCTGCGCACCGCGGCTGGATGGACCCGTTCCTCGTCATCCACGCGCTCCCCGTGCAGCCGCGCGCCTGGTTCCTCGGCAGCGGTCCGTCAACGTTCACCGCTCGGTGGCGGGAGGTGCTCATCCGTCGGCTTGGCGGTCTGCTGCCGGTGTGGCGCGGTGGCGTCGGCATCGATGCCCACGTTGCGTCAGCCCGCGCGGTCATCACCAAAGGCGGCGTCTTTGCGCAGATGCCCGAAGGGACCGTGTCCGGGCCGCCTGGGACGCTGCTGCCGTTCCGGCCTGGTGCCGCGCTGATCGCCCTGCGGACCGGCGCGCCCATCGTGCCGCTTGCCATGGCCGGCACCGAGGAGCTGTATGTCGGCCGGCGGATGGCGTCGCGCGTGCTGGCGCCCACCTCCGCGCGCGAGCTGTTGGGGGAGCAGTGGGACGGGGTGCTGCCGCCGGAGGGGTCCCGCGAGGAGTTGACGCTCGCGAAGCGGCTCGCGCTTCGCCTTGAGGACGTGCTGGGTCCGGTTGTGGCGGAACTGCAGCCGCGCACCGTGGATCCGCCGGGCCGCCCGCGCCGCCTGCGTCGCCGCCTCACGTGGCTGTTCCTGCGCCCGGGCCGCCTAGACCGCGACAACCCGAACGCCCCGGCCCAGGTATGACTTCAGGTCATCAAATCCCGGAATCGGGAAGGCAAATCGGCCATTTCGGCGCGGTTCGATGACATCACGTCATCAACAGGCCGGGTTTGACCTCGAATCGGCGGTCGATTCCGGGATTTGATGACGTGGTGTCATGGTGCGATCGCCCTTGACATGGTCGTCGCCGAGGGTCACGATTGCTATGTCGAAGTGCGACATAGCTCAGGAGGCCTCGTGGGCACTGACCCGCTGCGGACGGAACTGCTCAAGGGCGCGATGACGTACCTCGTGCTCGCGGTCCTCCGCGAGGGCGAGCAGTACGGGTATCAGGTTGCCCAGCACATTCGAGAGCGGAGCGATGGCGCCTTTGCTCCCAGCGAGGGCTCGCTCTATCCCGCGCTCCACCGCCTCGAGGCCGAAGGCGCGCTGACCGCCGCGTGGCGCGCGAGCGAGAAGGGTCCGCGCCGGCGCTGGTACCGGATCACAGAGGCGGGCTTGGGCGCCCTCGCCGCGCACGAGGCGGAGTTCGCCGCTTTCGCGGGCGCCGTGACCAAGGTCACCGCCCTGCGCCGGGAGCCGTCCGGTGTCTGACGTGCCCGCAGCTCAGGAGCGCGACGCCTGGCTTTCACGGGTTGCGACATCGCTCGACTTGCCGGAGCCGATGACGGCCGAGGTCTTGGAGGAGCTGGCAGGCCATCTCGACGATGCCGCCGGCGCCTACCGCGATGCTGGGCTTGACACTGTCGATGCCGACCGCCGCGCTATCCGCAGCATGGGCGACCCGGCGGTCCTCGGCCGCGACCTAGGCAATGCCCGCCGACGGGGCCGATACCTGCTGGCGGCGGTTGGGGGTGCGGTCCGCGCGACGATCACCTTCGGAGTGTGGGCGTGGCTCGCGTTGTGGATTGGCGCGGCGGCCGTCGGTCTCATCGGCATGCTGATCGCCTCCTCGCTGCTCCATGCCGTGGGGTCATCAACGTCGTCGTACTTTGGCGGACCCGTTGGCAACCTCGCGACGGTCGTCATCGCCACAGGCTGGTTCGCCTGGCTTGGCCGGGTTCTGCCCGCGCGTGTCGCCAAGTCGGCCCGGCGGTCCGTCCTGGGTGTTCGGGTTGCGGTTGGCGTCGTCGGCATGGTGGCGGGCTCGCTCGTCTTGTGGCAATCGGTCAGCATGCCCATGGACGGCGTGCTCGCTGTGGGACTGCCGCTAGGCCCCGTCGCGTTCCTCGTCGCGGCGCTCCGCGCGCCAGCCGACCCGTCGCTCCGGCTCCTCAGTCGCCCGCTGGTCTTCCTTGGGGCCGTGGCCGCGGCAGTCACCGCAACGGTGGTGCTGGCCTTGGCCACCGTAACGCCCAGCGAACTCCACGGCTGGGAGGCGAACACGGCCGGCATCGGGAAGACGCCGGAGGATGTGGCGGTGTTTGCCGGCCACACATGGGACGTCAACTCCTGGTCGGATACGACGACCCTGACGTTCCCGGATGACACGATGGCCGCCGCGGCTGCAGCCCAGTTCCCCGTCGTGCGCGCTGAGGTTTGGCCCACCACGATCGTTGACGGCCTGGTCCACTTCGGCCCCGCGCCTGTCTTCGCCCGGGAGGTGCCCCTCACGACGGCCACACAAGTGGATTGGACGCTGCCGGTCTACCGCACGCCGATGATGGTAAGCGTCTTCATCGTGGCAGCGGCCCGGGACGGCACGCGCGTCGTGCTGGATGGCCGCATCGCCGAAGGCACGACGCCGGTCTGGCGGGGCACCCTGGCCGACTGGTGGCTGAGTTCCCGCTGAGGCGTGCCTTGTGTCACAGCGCGGTCCGGGACGCAACTTGGCGAGACGGGGATAGACGAAGTCGCTACAATCACCCGCAACCGAATCGCAACCTTGACTGCGGAAGCCGACTCCCGGGCAAAGCGCCCGCTACGCGCGGCCGGTCAGGACCATGTCGCGGGCGTTTGCGCCTGCGCCCCAGTCGAGGTACGCGCTGTGACCATGACCGAAATTCGTCCGCAGGCTCAGATCGGCGGCAGCATCGTCGCCAACCTCCCCACCGCCGAGCTGTATGAGCGCGCCATCCGCGCGGGCGAGGGCACCATCGCCGCCGACGGCCCGCTCGTCGTCCGAACCGGCCAGCACACGGGCCGCTCGCCCAAGGACAAGTTCGTCGTCAAGGAGCCCTGGAGCCAGGACAAGGTCTGGTGGGGCGAGGTCAACCACGAGATCAGCGAGGAGCACTACGACAGGCTCCGGGCGCGGCTCATGGCATACGTCGCGGACAAGGCGCTCTACGCGCAGGACATGTATATCGGTGCACACCCAAAGCACCGCCGCAGCCTCCGCGTCTACACCGAGACGGCCTGGGCCAGCATCTTCGCCCGCAACCTGTTCCGCCGGCCCGCGCGCGCGGACCTCGCAAGCTTCGTGCCGAACTTCACGATCATCGACGTGCCCAGCTTCCAGGCGGACCCCGCCACCGAGGGCACCCGGACCGGCACGGCGATCATGCTCCACCTCAAGCGGATGGAGATCATCATCGTCGGCACGATGTATGCGGGCGAGATCAAGAAGTCCGCGTTCACCGTCATGAACTACCTCATGCCGAACGAGGGCGTGCTGCCGATGCACTCCTCGATCAACGTGGGCAAGGACGGGGACTCCTGCATCTTCTTCGGCCTCAGCGGCACGGGCAAGACCACCCTGTCAGCCGATCCGCTGCGCAGTCTCATCGGTGATGACGAGCACGGCTGGGGCGAACGGGACGGCAACGGGTACACGTTCAACTTCGAGGGCGGCTGCTACGCGAAGACCATCCGTCTGAGCTCCATGTACGAGCCGGACATCTTCGCCACCACCAAGCGCTTCGGGACCATCCTCGAGAACACGGACATGTTCCCCGAGACCCGCGAACTGGACCTGGACTCGGAGAAGTACACCGAGAACACCCGCGCCGCGTATCCGCTCCACTTCATCGGCAACGCGGATCCCACGGGCGTCGCCTCAGGACCCAAGCACGTGGTGTTCCTGACGGCCGACGCCTTTGGCGTGCTGCCGCCGATCAGCAAGCTCACCCGCGAACAGGCCGCGTACCACTTCATCAGCGGCTACACCGCGAAGCTCGCCGGCACGGAGATCGGCGTGATGGAGCCGTCCGCCACGTTCAGCGCGTGCTTTGGCCAGCCGTTCCTGCCGCGCCACCCGGGCGAGTACGCCCACATGCTGATGGACCGGCTCGACATGTTTGACGTGCCGGTCTGGCTCATCAACACCGGCTGGACCGGCGGCCCGTACGGCACCGGCCACCGCATGAACATCACGCACACCCGAAACATGGCCCGCGCGGCCATCAACGGCGAGCTGGAGGATGCCGAGTTCGTGATGGACCCGGTGTTCAACGTGGCCGTGCCCACCCACGTCCCGGGCGTGCCGGACGAGGTGCTCTTCCCGCGAAACACCTGGCCAGACAAGGACGCCTACGACGCCACCGCTCGCAAGATCGCGACGATGTTCCACACGAACTTCGCCAAGTACGCCGCAGGCGTGTCCGAGGCGGTGCGCAACGCCGGTCCGATCGTCATTGACGCGATGGGCGCCAAGGGCTGAGCGTCGAGGTCAAGACGGCGGCGCGGTCCCGCGCCGCCGCTCGGCGGTTTTCGTATCCATTTCAGCCA
>JANYAA010000189.1 GCA_025355255.1 Chloroflexota bacterium
GGCGCCGGGCCAGCAGGCCGCCGCCGCGGCGCTCCACTTCGCGACGCAGGCTGCGGGCTCGCTTGTGGTGGCCATCGCCGGTGTCCCGCTCGTGGGGCTGACGGGCTCGGTGTCGCTCGTGCTGATTGCGGCAGCTGTGGCGTCGCCCATCGGGGCGGTGTTTGCACTGCGCTCCTGGCCCGCGCAGCCGGTGAACGCGCCGACGATCCGGGTGGGGGCAGGCATCTCCTAGGGGGCGGTTGCGGGGTCGTTCCAATGACGCGGAATGACCTGTGGGGAACGCCGGCGCTGGACCGCGGTTGTCCACCGCGTGCACAAGCTGGCTGTGGGAAGGCGGTTATCCACAAGTGGTTCCGCTTCGCTGGAACGACGCAGATTCCGCCCCGGGAGGAGATCCCCGCCTCCTCAGTCCAGCGCGGCGTGGAGCTCCGGGCCGTGGCGCTTGAGCCAGCGACGCCAGACGGCGTAGTCGGGAACGCGTGTCTCCAGCAGCTCCCAGAAGCGCGCGCTGTGGCCGAAGACGCGCAGGTGGCACAGCTCGTGGACGGCGACCGCCTCGAGGGCCGCCGGCGGCGCCAGGATCAGCCGCCAGCAGAACGACAGGGCGCCCTGCCGCGAGCAGGAGCCCCAGCGCGACGTGGTGTCGCGGATCGTGATGGACGCGGGCGCGACGCCAAGCAGCGGCGCATGCCGATTGACTGCGGCTTCCAGCACGAGGCGGGCGCGGGCGTGGAACCAGGCGTCGAGGATGTCGGCCGTTGGCCGGGCATCGCGGGCAGCGCGTTCAATCAGGAGTTCGTCCTCGGCCTCGCCGCCCACGCGTGAGACGCGGCTGGCGCGTGTGCCTGTGGGCGCGGCCACGACGCGGACCCGGTGCGGAACCCCCAGATACGGGACGAGGCGGCCCTCATCGAGGGGCGGGCGGCTGTCGAGACGGGTCGCCGTTGCCTCGTGGCGCGCGAGGTGGCGGCGGATCCAAGGCTCGCGCTCGTCGAGGAAATCGCGGACGAGCGTGTCGGTGATGGCCGCGGCACGGCCGCGGGTTGTCGCAGGCACGGTCACCACCACGCCGCGATCCGGGTGGATTGTGACGCGGAGACGTCGAGCGGCAGGCGAGCGGCGCAGGATGTACGCAAGCGGCCCACTCGACAGTCGGGCGACCTCCTCGGTCTCGACCGGCCTCGAAGCCACGTGAGGTGTTCCCGCTGCTCAGCGACCGAGAGCTGCCAGCTCGTCCTTGCCCTTCAAGAACCAGCCTCGCATGGCCTCGACCAAGTCGTCGATATCGCGTTCGGTCATCGCAGTTGAGATCGCGGCCGTCCCGGTGTTGATCATGAGGAACCCCTCGCCGAGCAGGTGCTCGAGCAGCGAGCGCACGAGCGTGGACTCCTCCGGGCCCATAAAGGCTTCGCGGTAGTTGCGCGGCTGCTGTGCCTTCATGTGGACGCGGAGCATCGATCCCCCGCCCGTGACACAGGCCGCCGCCCCACTGTCGCGGATGGCCTCCGCGATGCCCGTCCGGGCTCGATCTGCAAGCTGGTTCACCCGGGCGACTGCCTCCCGATCGAACAGCTCCATCGAGGCCAGACCTGCGGTCATGGTGACGGGGTTGGCCGAGAAGGTGCCGGAGAGTGGAAAACGGACCCGCGCCGCCAGGGGATCCATGACATCCATGACCTCCCGCCGACCGGCCAGCGCCCCCACCGGGAAGCCGCCGCCGATGATCTTCCCCATCGCGGTCAGGTCGGGCTGCACGTCGTACCACTCCTGCGCGCCGCCATACCCGGAGCGAAAGGTGATGACCTCGTCAAACACAAGCAGTGTGCCGTGGCGCTGCGTCCAGTCGCGGAGGGCGCTGATGAACTCGCTGGTCGCCGGCACAAGCCCGGCTCGATGCGGAAGCGGATCGACGAGGACGCAGGCCAGCTCGTCCTTGTGGTGGTCGAGGATCGCGAGGGCGGCCTCGGGGTCGTTGAACGGGATCACCACCACGTCATCGAGGACACCTGTTGGAGTGCCCTCCGCGACAGGCACGCTGAGCGGGCTGGCAGGGTCGCCCCAGTTGGCGGGCTTGGCCGTCTGGCTGACCTCGACGAAGTCGTACAGGCCGTGGTACGCCCCTTCAACCTTGGCGATCTTGGCTCGTCCGGTAAAGGCGCGCGCCGCCTTGACGCAGCACATGACCGCCTCGGTGCCCGAGTTGACGAACCGGACCATCTCGAAGCCTGAGTTCCGGCTGCACAGGTGCTCGGCGTAGCGCACCTCGATCTCGGTCGCCAGAGCGAAGGCGCTGCCCTTCGCGAGCTGCTCGGTGACCGCCGCCACGATCGCCGGGTGCGCATGCCCGTGGATGAGCGACGTCATGTTGTTGGAGAAGTCGATGCGGGTCACGCCCTCGATATCGGTGACGCGGGCGCCCTTGCCGTATGCGGCATAGATCGGATGGGGGCTGCGCAGCACGGTGTTGCGGCTCACACCCCCGGGCATGAGCCGCTTGGCCGTCTCGTAGAGCGCTTCGCTCCGCGACGCCGGGCGACCGGGTTCGGCGGTCATCTGGTCGTCACGGCTGCCACGGCTGCCCCGGCTGCCTTCCGGGCATGCTCAACCCGCTCGTAGTCGAACAGACCGGCCTCGTCGAAGATCACCCGGTCGGCATAGTCGTCGAACCAGATTGCCGCCGGGTTGCGGCCCACGATGCAGACCTTGCCCCGGCTGCGCGCGTCGCCCGCGTTGCGCAGGATCTTGAAGATGACGACCCCGTTTTCGGTGCCCGGAACGCCGGGGATGGGCTCGTTCGTGACGGCTGCCACCTCGGTCTTGCCCCGGTAGTGGGTGATCGAGAGCCGCGCGTGCGTCTCGACGCCGGAGAGGCCCTTCTGCGATTCGTTCAGGGTCATCCAGGCCGTCTCGATCGGCACGTTGAAGGCACGGTAGGCGATGATGTCCCGCCCGCAGAAGAAGTAGTGGTTCTCGGCTCCGATCCACTTGATGGCGCGCTGCAGGATCCGCAGCGCATCCGGATCGTCGTTGATGCCCCTGATGATCGGCGACTGGTTCTCCACCCGCACCCAGCCCCGCGACAGGATCCCCCGCATGGCCCGGTAGGTCCGCTCGTTCCACACGGGCGCCCCGTTGGGGCCGCGGACGTAGTCCCCGTCAGCGCCCTTCTGGAGGAACTCGTCCGGGTGCTCGAAGTGCACGACGATCCTGAGGCCGACGTCCGGGTAGGCCGCATGGAAGGCGTCGAGCA
The DNA here is from genome assembly GCA_025355255.1 of Chloroflexota bacterium. GTDB lineage: Bacteria > Chloroflexota > Limnocylindria > Limnocylindrales > CSP1-4 > CAIXZV01. The sequence continues at coordinate 3,251 of JANYAA010000189.1, forward strand.
TGGAGAGGAAGGCGTCGTCAAAGCGATCGGGGTAGAACGCCATCTCCTTGGTCCCAATGCGGATCGCCTCGATGCCCGCCTCCGCGAGGGCCGACAGCCAGGCCGCGATCTTGCTGTTCGGGAGCACCATCGGATCGCCGCCGGAGAGCAGGATCTCCCGCAGCTTCTCCCGGCCGGACGCGGGATGATGTCCCCCGTTCTGCTCGACGAGCTGGTTGTGGGACCTGATGTAGTCGGTGACCTCAAGGATTTGGGCGAGGCCCTTGCGGGCGACCGTGCCGTCGCCGCGCTCAACCTCCTTGCGGGCGATCAACTCCTCCCGATAGCAGAAGCGGCAGTGAGCCGAGCACGTCGAGGCCACGTACAGGAGGCCCATCTCGTACTTGTGCAGCAACCCCTCCACGGGGCTGAAGTCCATCTGGTGCCCCGGGTCCTCGGCACCGCCCAAGTCGGCCGTCTCGGCTGGGCGCGCCTTGACCAGCCGCTGCAGGGCCGGGCTGTGCTTGGCCATCTCAAAGTAATGCCGTGTGACCTTGACGGGCATACGGGCTTCGACGTCCCGGGGGGTGCCCTTCAGCAGCCGCAGGGCCGCGAGCTCGTCTGCGGTGTAGAAGCCCCGCATGTCCTCCGGCTCCCGGCCCTCGAAGAACGGGGCGAGGCCGTTGATGGTCTCCCGCTCGTACCTGGGGCTCTCAACCGTGTCGAGGAACGCCTGTTCCTTGGCCGTGGGCACGTATTCCGTCGTTGCGCTCATCGTCTCCACCAGGCAGATTGCGGGATCACTCTCGGTCAGGCGAGTGTACACTCTTGAACATGTTCCGCAAGGCTTGTAACAGATAGTTCAAGATGGCCCGCTTACCCCTCGCCCAGATCATCGCCTCCGCGGCCGAGCGACTCACCCCCACCGAGCGGCGCATCGCCGAGGCGGTGCTCGACGACGCCACGCTCGTTGCGTTTGGGACGGTGTCGGACCTGGCCAACGCGATCGGCACGAGTCGCCCCTCGATCGTCCGCTTCGCAACCAAGCTCGGCTTCGCTGGCTACCCCGATTTCCAGGAACACGCTCGCCTTGGGCTCTCGCTCCAGCTTGCCCGCCCCAGCGATCGCATCCGGCGCGAACGCGGGCAGGCCGTCCCGGTCAAGTCGGCGGTGGAGCGTGCGATCGGATCCGCCTTCGAGGCGGCTGAGGGTGGGCGCCTTGCCGCGTTTGCCCAGGCGATCGCGAACGCGCGGACCGTCTGGATCGCCTCCGGGGAGTCCTCCCGGGCAGGGGCCGACACCTTGTTCAGCGGTCTCGGCATGATCCGGGCCGGCGTGCGGCTTCTTGACGACCGAACGCTCGGGCGGGACCTGGCCGATTCCGGGCCGGGGGATGTCGCGATCGTGTTCGCCTTCTTCCGCTACCGCCGCTCGGCGATCACCGCCGCCCGGGTCTTGGCGGGATCCGGCGCGGAGCTCATCGCCATTACCGACGGGGCGCTCTCCCCGCTCGCAGGGATGACCGGGTCATGCCTCAATCTCTACGTGCCCGCCATCGGCCCCTTCGACAGCTCCCTCCCGGCCGTCGCCATGGCCGAACTCCTGGTGGCCGAGGTGGCCAGCCAGCTGCGTGGCGTGGTCACTGATCGGATCGACCGCACCGAGAAGCTGTGGGCGGCGACCCAGACGTTCTACACCGAGAACGGGGCGTCCTGAGGTCGCTCACGCCGCGGCCCTTGACTTGCGGCGTTCATCGAGCCATACCGCGGGCATGGTGAGGTCTACGCTTTCGCTCGCCCTTGGCGTCCTGATCGCCGCATGCTCGCCGCCCCCAGCTGGTCAACTCTGGAAGACGACGCTGCCCAACAGCGAGGCGGGTGGCTTGCCTGTCGTTCTGCGGGACGAAACCGGACTCGTCACCAGCATCGAGCCATTGGCGCTCGACCCCTCACAGGTGAGCAGCGTGCCCGCCGTTCAGGCCGACCCGAACGATCCGAGCGCGCTGCTCGTCACGTGGCTTGGCCGGTGCGATACCGACGCGGAGCTTGGTCTCAAGCGGAGCCATCGAGGCACTGGCCAGTACGAGCTGAACGTCTCGCCCGGGTCGCCAAGCGGGCTCGGTGGCGGCTGCGCCCCGGTCGCCGTGGGTCGCGGCATTCGGGTCCGTACATCGAGCGCCGTTCCTGTCGGCTCGATCGTCGTCAACGGCGCAGGTCCCTGAGTCCTCGGGTTCGGCGCAACGGCGCGACCTTGCTATACTGCCGTCTCCGGCGTGGGGCTATAGCTCAGCTGGGAGAGCGTCTGAATGGCATTCAGAAGGTCAAGGGTTCGAACCCCTTTAGCTCCACCAACACCCCGCTAACGCCGATCATCTGACCCCTCGCCGGGACCGGCGGGGGGTCTTGCCACATCAAGCGGCCGATTGGGCCGCCGAGGTCCACGAGGTCCATACCGTGACAACGACAGGAGAGGCGCGGGACCGCATCGAGCGGTACAACCCCACGGCGATTGAGCCCAAGTGGCAGGAGCGCTGGGCTGATCTTCGCCTCTACGACACGGACCTCTACGACGATTCCAGGCCGCCGTTCTACCTGCTGACGATGTACCCGTACCCGTCGGGCGCGCTGCACATCGGCCACTGGTACATCACCACCCCCACGGACGCCATCGCGCGGTATCGGCGCATGCACGGCGACAACGTGTTCCTGCCCATCGGCTTTGACGCCTTCGGTCTGCCGGCCGAGAACGCGGCGATCAAGAACAAGATCAACCCGCGCGCGTGGACCAGCGCCAACATGGAGAACATGCGCCGCCAGCTGCGGACCATGGGCTCAACGTTTGCCTGGCGCCACGAGGTGGTCACCTGCGATCCGGCGTACTACCGCTGGAACCAGTGGATGTTCGTCAAGTTCCTGGAGAAGGGGCTGGCCTACCGCTCCGTCTCACCCGTGGACTGGTGCCCCAACGATGGCACGCTGGCCCGCGAGCAGGTGGAGGGCGTGGAGCGGCGCTGCTGGCGCTGCGGCGCGCAGGTAGAGAAGCGCGAGCTGGCGCAGTGGTACCTGCGCATCACGGACTACGCGGACGAGCTGCTGGACTTCACGGGTCTGGACTGGCCCGAGCCCATCCGCAGCATGCAGACCAACTGGATTGGCCGGTCCTCCGGCGCTGAGGTGGACTTCGAGTCCGCGCCGATGCTGCACCACGCCGGCGGCGAGCCCATCCGCGTCTTCACCACCCGGCCGGACACGCTGTTCGGCGCCACGTTCATGGTGCTGGCGCCGGAGCACGCGCTGGTGTCTCCGCTGACCGCGCCGGACCGGCGCGCCGAGGTTGAGGCGTACGTGGCGGCGGCCGCCAACAAGACCGAGATCAACAGGCTCTCCACCGATCGCGAGAAGACGGGCGTCCCGATTGGCGCGGACGCGATCAACCCGGTCAACGGCGAGCGCATCCCGATCTTCGTGGCCGACTATGTGCTGGGCGGCTACGGCACGGGCGCCATCATGGCCGTCCCCGCGCACGACGAGCGCGACTTCGCCTTTGCCAAGGCGTTTGACCTGCCGATCATCAAGGTGGTCATGCCGCGCGACGGCGATCCGGACGAGGAGCTGACCCAGGCGTTCACCGCGCACACCATCGACGAGGTGATGGTCAACTCGGGCTCCTTCACGGGCAGGCCGGCTGCCCAGGCCTGGCACGAGATCGTGTCGTCGCTGGGCGACCAGGGCAAAGGCGAACAGGCAGTCACGTTCCGCCTCCGCGACTGGCTGATCAGCCGCCAGCGCTACTGGGGCACGCCCATCCCGGTCATCCACTGCACGGACTGCGGCCCGGTTGGCGTCCCCGAGGCGGATCTGCCGGTGCTGCTGCCGGACGAGGTTGACTACCGCGGCTCCGGCGACAACCCGCTGACGCGCGACGAGGCGTTTCTGGCCTGCTCGTGCCCCCAGTGCGGCAAGCCCGCCCGCCGCGAGACCGACACCATGGACACGTTTATCGACTCGTCCTGGTACTGGTTCCGCTACCTCTCGCCGCACAAGAACGACGGCCCCGTGGACTCTGACCTCGTCCGCCGGTGGACGCCGGTCAACCAGTACACCGGCGGCGCCGAGCACGCGGTGATGCACCTGCTGTACAGCCGGTTCTTCACCAAGGCGATGCGCGACCTCGGGCTGGTCCACGAGAACGAGCCCTTCACCAAGCTGTTCAACCAGGGGCAGATCCTCGGCGCGGACGGCGAGCGCATGTCCAAGTCCCGCGGCAACGTGCAGGATCCGGACGAGCTGGTCTCCCGCTACGGCGCGGACGCCGTGCGGCTGTTCCTGATGTTCATGGGCCCGTGGGACCAGGGCGGCCCGTGGAGCCCCACCGGCATCGGCGGCGTGGCCAAGTTCCTGGGCCGCGTATGGACGCTGGCGCTGGACCCGCACGGGCGGGAGCCCGCCGACCCGCTATCGGGGCAGCTGCCCGCTGGCGAGACCGATGCCCTCGCGCGCGACCGCATCCGCGCTGCCGCGCACCGGACGCTACGCGACGTGTCTGTCGATTACGAGGGCTTCCGCTGGAACACGATGGTCGCCAAGCTCATGGAGTTGTCCAACACCCTGGCCCGCTACCGCGGGTCCGAGGTTGCGGGGCTGCCCGAGTGGGACGAGGCCATCCGGATGCTGCTGCTGATGCTGGCGCCAGCCGCGCCGCACATCACCGAGGAGCTCTGGTCGCGCCTGGCTGAGGCTCGCGGCGAATCGTGGACGTCCATCCACACGGAGGAGTGGCCGCGCGTGGACGAGACGGCGATCGTCGAGGCAACCCGCGAGGTGCCCATCCAGATCAACGGCAAGCTCCGCGACAAGATCACGGTGCCCGCCGGGATCACCGACATTGAGCTGGAGCAGATCGTCCGCAGCCGCGACAAGGTGGTCGCAGCCATCGGCGGTGCCGAGATCGCCAAGCTCATCGTGGTTAGCGGCGGCAAGCTCGTGAACATCGTCCTGCGGGGGTAGGTTCTGCCCGGGTAGGCGGAGGAGCGCGATGAGCAGCGAACAGGCGGCGCCTGCGACACAGGGTGTCACGTCGAAGTTGCTGGCCACGGTTGATCTTGGCCCGGAGATCGATGGCATGGAGGGCCGCCAGCTCCGGATGCGCATGGTGACCATCGAGCCCGGTGGCGTCTTCGGCCCGATCCACGACCACAAGGGCAGACCCGGCACCGTGTACGTCTTGCAGGGAACAATCACGGACCATCGAGACGGGGTCGACACCGACTAGGGGCCGGGGGTGGGCTGGCCGGAGGATCGGAACACGACCCACTGGCTTGAGAACAAGGGAATGATCCCGGCGGTGGAGATCTCGATCGACGTCGTCAGCCACGAGTGACCGCCTACACTCGAGGGTATGACTGACATCAAGCTCGGCGCGCTCGCCTGGAACCAGTACACCGATTGGCCAAAGCTTCTCGCGGCCGGCATCCGTGCCGACGAGCTTGGCTTCGACTCCCTCTGGACGTGGGACCACGTCTACCCCATCGTCGGCGATCCGCATGGCCCCAACTTTGAGGGCTGGCTCACGATCACGGCCTGGGCGCAGGCCACCAAGCGGGTCCGCATCGGCCTGATGGTGGGCGCCAACACCTTCCGCAACCCGACGCTGACGGCCAAGATGGCCACCACGCTCGACCACATCAGCGGCGGCCGCGCCATCCTCGGCATCGGCGGCGCATGGTTTGAGGAAGAGCACCAACACTTCGGGCTCGACTTTGGCTCAGGCTTTCCGGAGCGCCTCCGCTGGCTGGGCGAGGCCCTGCCGATCATGCGCGGGATGCTTGACGGCACGGAGCCCACGGCGGCCGGTCCGCACTACACCAGCAAGACCACGCGCAACGATCCCCTGCCCATCCAGAAGCACCTGCCGATCTGCATCGGCGGCGGCGGCGAGCAGGTCACGCTGAAGCTTGTCGCGAAGTACGGCGACATGAACAACGTGGGCGGCGGCGTGGAGGGCGTGCGGCACAAGGAATCCGTGCTGCTCCAGCACTGCGAGACCGTTGGGCGCAATCCCGCGGAGATCGAGCGCACCACCGGTATCGGCACGGTGTTCATCCGCGACAACCGGACCGAGGCGGAGCGGCTGTTCAAGGAGGCGTTCGACCGCAACCGGATCGCCGTCCCGTGGGCGGATCAGCCGGTGGGGACGCCCGAAGACGTGGCCGAGAAGATCGCGGGGTACCTGGACCTCGGGTACAAGCACCTGATCGCGGGGATCCCGGCGAACTACGACGACGAGTCGATGACCCGGTTTGCCACCGAGGTTCGGGCGCTGCTCGCAAAGGACTAGGACCGTCGGGGCCTGGCGGGGCGCAATTCCTCAATACCGCCCCGAACGGTGCAAGGCGGCCGTTCGGGGCGGTCCAGGCTGACATTGCGCTCAACCGGCCCCAATTGCCCCGATTCAGTGCCTGAAACCGACCTCAGGTGCCGTTGGGAGCACCGGCGACGCGGGCGTTTGTCCTTAGCACCGCCGGGTGCGGTATTAGGGGAGCTGCTCCGGCGGTGCGTCGCGCTCAACGACGTTGGCCTCGATCTCAAGCGTCTCGGGCAGCTTCCGCCGGCCACGGCGATCGGCAAGGCGCGCGCGAAGGGCGTCGTTGCCTCGGCTGGCTGCCCGCAGGGATAGCCCGGCGACCGCCTTGGCTCCGCCGGCCACCATCCCGGCACCGGTTGCGGCAGCCCTCGCGCCAATCCGCACGCCGCGGGCGGTGACCTTGGCGCCCTTGCGCAGGATCCAGGCCGTGATGCTCGCGATGCCGCGCAGGTCCGCCATGAGGTCCGCCTCGGCGAGGCCCACGGCCGTCAGATGCTCGCGGCGTCGCTCGGGTGAGAGGCCGGCCAGCGCGAGCTTGATCGCGCCGATGGCCACGGCGAGGTCGTCGAGCTGGCCGAGCACGGGGATGGCGCCGGGAACGGCGTCGATGGGCGAGACGAGATAGCCAGCTGCGGCGATG
>JANYAA010000191.1 GCA_025355255.1 Chloroflexota bacterium
GCCGCTCGGCACCGTCAAGACGCGCACCAGACGGGGATTGGCCGTTCTCCGCGGCGTCCTCGAGGGGGTGCCGGACTTGGTGGCCGAGCCTGCGTCAGCTGTTGGAGGCGGCAATGGACCACGCTGAGGCGCACGAGCAGCTGGCCGATCTGGCGCTTGAGCCCGCTCGGCTACGAGCCCTCGAGCGTGACGGCTCGCCCGAGGCCGCCCCGCTGCGCGCGCACATCGCTACTTGTGCGACGTGTGGTGCGGAGGCTGCCGCATGGCTCCTGACCTGGGAGTCCTTTGCTGATGCGCGGGCCTCGGGTGCCGTGCCGGACCGCGATGTGCTCAAGGTACCGTTGGCCCTCCGGGCACAAGTTGTCGCGTCGATCGCGCCGCCCGCACCCGCGTCTGCCCCCACGCCGCTCCCCGGGCCGCACCGTCTGCCGCGTCGTCTGCCGTGGCTGGCCATGGCAGCCGCGCTGGTCGTCGCGATTGGTGCCGGGAGCCTCGCGTGGGTTCGCACGGGCGAGCTTGACCGCGCGCGAGCGGAGGCGGCGGAACTGTCGGCCGTGACCGCCGCGATGGACCACGTCCTGGCTAGCCCCGTGCACTGGATCACGCCGCTGCAGACGGCCGATGGCGCCCCTGGCGGGACGCTGGCCTGGAGCGCCACGGAGATCGTGGTGGTGACGAGCGCGCTGCCGATGCCCGAGCCGGGGCAGGTCTACCGCTGCTGGGTGGAGCAAGGCGGGGCGCGCACCACTGTCGGCGCCATGGACTTCACCGGCGGCACGGGCTACTGGGCCGGATCGATGTCCGGCTGGGTTGGCCTCCTGGCCCCGGGCTCCCGCTTTGGCGTGAGCCTTGTACCCGCCACGGGCGGCGAGGGCGCACCGATGCTGATCGGATCGATCTAGCCCGCTCGCTCACGCTCCGCCAGCAGAACGCCCAGCTGTCACGCAAGCACGCTTAACCGTGCTTGCGGACCTTCCAGATCGTCTCCACGGGCCACTGGCTGGCCCAGGCGCCGGTCGCGTAGACATAGCGGGTGGTGGCGTCGGCGGGGGCCGCCGGCTCCAGCAATGCCTCGATCTCAAAGCCGTTCTCGCGGAACAGGTGGATCCAGTCGCCCGGCGGCAGGTGGAACTCCACCGATGTCTCGCCCTTCCAGATCATCTGCCGCGGGCCAAACCACGGCCGGACGAGGCGGTCGCCAAACGGAGCGTCGGGCTCGTCTGGACCCGTGAGGAACGACAGGTAGCTGTTCGTCAGCACGTGGATCCGGCCGCCCGGGCGCAGCAGCCGCGCCGCTTCCGGCACCCATGAGGTCGGATCCGCCCACAGCACCGCACCGTACTCGCTGATGGCGAAGTCAAACGAGGCGTCGGGGTAGGGGACCGTCTCCGCGTTGCCCAGAAGCAGCGGGAAGTTCAGCCCGTGTTCTGCCTGCAGCCGGCGTGCGGTCTCGAGCTGCTTGGGTGAGTTGTCGATGCCGACAACCCGGGCACCGCGCCGGGCCATCCAGGACGACACGTAGGCCGTGCCGCAGCCCAGCTCGATGGCGTCCTTGCCAGCCAGATCGTCCGGGAACATACAGACCTCGGCCTCAGCGAAGCCGAAGACGCCCCACGTCTCCGCGCCGGGCTGAACGCGCCAGCTGCGCTCGCCGGGCGCCACGTACCCTGCCGCGTACTCGTCCCACGCCGCCCGGTTGACCGCAACGTGCGCGGGCAGGGGCCCGCTCATGCAGCGCCCCGGTGGAGCGCCGTCGCGTCGGCCAACAGGTCGATCACCTCGATGCCCGCCGGCCGCAGGTCCACCTGCACGTGTCCTACGCCCAGCTCCCGCCACGCGTCCAGCGCCCGGGCGATGGCATCGGCCGCAGGCGGCAGCGCATTCGGCGCCAGCGGTCGGCCGCCGCCGCCCCATGCGGCGTCAATTGAGAGGCCAACCGTCACTTCCAGCGTGGCGGGATCACGATCCACCCGTTCGCAGGCGCGCAGCAGGTCCGTATGGCGCAGCGTGTACCGCTCCTCGGGGAGACCAAACCACGCAGCGTTCCACGCGTCGGCATGCCGCGCCACGAGGTCCAGGACGCGCTCGCCCTTGCCCGCGATAAGGATGGGCATGTGGCCCGGGAGACGCGTTGGTCGGGGCGGCGGCGGCATCAGCACGGCATCGGCGGCCTGATGCCACTGGCCGTCAAACGTCACGCGCTCGCCGCGCAGGAGCGGCAGGGTGACCGCGAGAAACTCCTCGAAGCGCCCCACGCGATGGTCAAACGGAACGCCAAACGCCTGGTACTCAGGCTCATGCCAGCCCACGCCCAGACCCAGGATCACGCGCCCTTCGCTGACCTCGTCAAGCGTGGCCGCCATCCGCGCCGTGATCCCCGGGGAGCGGAAGCCCGTGCCCAGCACGATGGTGCCCAGCCGGATCCGATCCGTCACGGCGGCTGCCGCGGTGAGCACGGTGAGCGAGTCAAGCGATCCGTCGTCGCCCTCAGCGGGGGAGCGGAAGAGGAGGTGGTCGTAGACCCAGAGGCTGTCGATGCCGCGGGCCTCGGCGTGGCGGGCCAGCTCGCGGATCCGGGGCCAGCGGCCGGTGCCGGGTCCGTCCGATTCCGCCATTGGGAGCACGATTCCAATCTGCATCCCCGCATGGTAGGTCGATCGCGGAGAATGGCGCGCATGGATCCAACCCGCCGGCCGAGCCGGATCTTCATCGTCGGGCTCGCCGTCGCCGTTGTGGCGTGGATCCTCGTGATCGCCTGGTCCGATCCAACGGTGATGGCGCACGACGTCTGGAACGGCCAGCCGGTCACAGCGCAGGACGCCCGCTCCTACTACGGGCTGGACCTGTCCAACCTGTACGCGGGCAGGAGCAACTGGAACGAGATTGGGGCGTACCCGTACTCGCCGGCCTTTGCGCAGCTGGTGTGGCCGCTGGACCTCCTGCCGTGGCGGGCGTTCGTGGGCGCGTGGA
>JANYAA010000200.1 GCA_025355255.1 Chloroflexota bacterium
GTCATCGGCGGCTCCATCCTGGCCATCCCGCTCGTGCTCACTGCACCACTCGCCGCGCCGGGGTACTACATCGACCCGGCCACCGGTATCCCGGCGGGCCAGCTGTTCCCAGGCTACGTCCGGCTGCTCGCACCGCTGTTCAACATCACGGGGTCCTTCGCGCTGACGTTTGGCGCGCTGTATAGCACGTACGTCTTCATGCCGAAGAAGCGCGTCATCCGCTACGACTTGGACCGCTCCGAGGGCGCGCTGCGGTTCCTGCTGACGCTGCCGCTGGCGGCTGTCGCGATCACGGTGAACCTGATCGCCTCGTTGCCGGGAGCCGCGAAGGCGCTGTTCACCGGCAAGCTCCACAGCCGAGTCCCCGCCACGCTGCTGCTGGCGCTCGGTGCGTTTGTGCCGTCGATCACCAGCGGCCTCAACCGCTTCGGCATGACGGGGACGTTCTTCCTGGGCGAGTTCCTGGGCGTCGTGTTCCACTTCGCCGGGTTCCTCGTGTCCATCGAGGTGTTCCGCGAGTTCCGCGTGCCGTTCACCGGCATCGTGCTGCGCAGCCGGCGCGAGTCAGCTCCCGGCGGCGAGCTCGCGTAGGCGCGCGTCGCCGCATGTCAGGTCCACCGGCAGGGCCGCGCGTCCGGCTCGCGCACCCCGATGAGCTCGCCCAGATCGGCGACCTGATCGTGGCCGCGTACCGCTCCGTGGGCAGCAACCACCCGGAGTACGAGCCGACGCTGCGTGACGTGGCCGGGCGCGCGACGACCAGCAACGTGCTGGTGGCTGACGTGGCGGGCGCGGTTGCCGGCACAGCGACGTTCGTCCCGCCGGGCGGAGCGATGTCAGAGGTTGACGATCCAGGCGCCGCGATGATCCGGATGCTGGCGGTTGCGCAATCGATGCGCGGCCACGGGGCGGGCGAGGCGCTTGTCCGGGAGTGCTTGGCACGGGCGCAGGCCTGCGGGGCCGCACGCGTCCGGCTGCACACGGAGCCGCAGATGACGGCCGCGCACCGCCTGTATGAGCGCCTCGGGTTGGTCCGCGACCCGGCCTACGACTTCTCGCCCGTGCCGGACGTCGATCTTCTGGCCTACGTGCACGACCTCGGCGACGTGGCCTAGCGCGGGCCCAGGCGCTCGGCGCGCTGGGCCGCTGAGTCACCACCGCATCAACTGGGCGGTTCGGGTGCAGGGTTCGAACGTCGGATCCGTGCTTCGGCGCATGGACTCGCAGGCGGTGGCCCAATCTGAGTCACTGGTGCATCAGCGGCCAGTTAGCAGCCCACGGTCTGGCGGACGCTAGAACCCCGCGCGCTCCACGTCGCGCACCGGTGGCAGCGCGTCGGGTCGCCGGTTCGCCAGCGCCGGGATCTGGCGCCGCGCCGCGCTCACCAAATCCAGGTCCAGCTCGGCCCGGACGATCTCCTCGTCGTCGCCCGCCTGCGCGATGACCCGACCCCACGGGTCCACCACCATCGAGTGCCCCCACGCGGCAATCGCCCCGGGCCCCCCGGCCCCACAGGCGCCCGCGGCAAGCACATAGGCGCCGTTCTCGATCGCCCGGGCCCGCAGCAGCGGCTCCCAGTGGTCCCGGCCCGTCCGCGCGGTGAACACGGCAGGCACCGCCAGCATCTCGGCCCCGGCCACGGCAAGCGAGCGGTACAACTCCGGGAACCGCAGGTCGTAGCAGATGGACAGCCCCAGCCCAACCCCGTCCAGGGATGCCACCACCGCGCGGTCCCCCGGCGTCACTCGTGCGGACTCCAGATCGGACGGCCCCTGGTCCACCGACACGTCAAACAGATGCAGTTTGCGATACCGGGCCACCAGGGCACCGGAGCGGTCAAACAGCACCGCCGTGTTGTACGGCCGGGCCGGATCGGCCGACGCCTCCGCATGCGATCCGGCTAGCACGTAACACCCGGCAGCGGCCGCCACCGCGGCAAACGGCGCCGTGGTGGTGCCTGGCACGGTCGCCGCCGAGGCGCGGAACCCCTCTGCCGAGCCCCGGTACTGCACGTACTCGGGCAGGATCACCAGGTCCGAGCCCGCCGCAGCCACTGCGGCGAGAGCCGCAGCCCGCGCCAGGTTGGACGCCACGTCGTCGCGCGCCTCAACCTGGACAAGGGCCACCCGCAGGGCTCGCATGGCGCGATGGTACGCGCACGCGCAAACCGGAAGTTTGACCCGGCCCACCCCATGCGGCTACAGTCGGGGTGGCCCTGCCGCCGCCGCGCGCCCGGGCGTCAAAGCCGCACGAGGAATCCTCCCCCCGTGGAGAACGGACCTAGTCCAGCCGGCCAGCGCGCCGGCAGCCCAAAGGTCCAGCCCGCCCTCTGACGGCCACGCCGGCCCATCCCGCCGGCTCGGCCACCGCTGGCGGACTGACCTGTCCCCTGCAAGGTGGCCACCATGCGCTTCCTCAGCCGCTGCATCGGCCTGCCGGTGCGCGATCCGTCCGGCGAGCCTCTGGGCTCCATTGCGGACCTGATCGTCGCCATCGGCGGCAAATACCCCCCGGTCACGGGACTCGTCGTCAAGACCGACCGCCGCAGGATCTTCATCCCCTGGGGCGATGTCGAGCGCTTCGAGCATGATGGCGCGCGCCTGCTCGTGCGCACGATCGATATCGGGAAGTTCACGCAGCGGCGCCACGAGATCCTGCTCAAGGCCAACCTGCTCGACAAGCAGATCGTGGACATCGAGGGCCGCAAGGTCATCCGCGTCAACGACGTCTGCCTGGACACCGTCGATGGCCGGCTTCGGCTGGTGGCGGTTGACGTGGGCGCAGCCGGCCTGCTGCGAAGGCTCGGCATCGAGGGCGCGTTCCGCACGGTTGCCCGAAACCTCAAGGCGGGTCTGCCGGAGCGCTACATCGACTGGGAAGATGTTGATCCGCTGGACTCCACGATCGCCAGCGTGCGCCTTCGCGTGCCCCACGCCAAGCTGGCGGAGCTGCACCCGGCGGACCTCGCGTCCATCATCGAGGACCTCGCCCCGCGCGACCGCGCCGGCATCCTCGCATCCCTCGACGACGAAGCCCTGGCGGATGCGGTCGAGCAGATGGAGCCCGAGACCCAGGTGGACGTCATGGAGGACCTGACGCCGGAACGCGCGGCCGACATCCTCGAGGAGATGTCCCCCGACGACGCGGCGGACCTTGTGGCGGACCTGGACCAGGACACGCGCGACGAGATCCTCGCGCTGATGGAGAAGGACGAGGCAGCCGAGCTTGGGGAGCTGCTCGGCTACGACGAGGACACCGCCGGTGGCCTGATGACCACCGAGTTCATCGTGGTGGAGAACCACCTCACGGCGGGCGGCGCCATCGACCGGCTGCGCGAGCTGGAGCCCGACGCCGAGACGATCTACTACGTTTACGTGACGGACGAGGACAACAAGCTCGTCGGCGTGATCTCGCTGCGCGACCTCATCGTGGCCAGGCCCGAGACGCCTGTGCGCGACGTGATGATTGACGAGCCCGTGGCCGTCAACGTCAACGCGGACCAGGACGAGGTGGCCGAGGTGGTGGCCCACTACAACCTGCTGGCCGTGCCCGTGGTGGACGACAGCGGCGTACTGATGGGCATCGTCACGGTGGACGACGCGCTGGACACGGTCATCCCGACGGCGTGGAAGAAGCGCCTCCCCCGCGTGTTCAGCAGGTAGGGGGCGGGCATGGCTGGCATTCCTCCGAAGCCGGGCGACGACGGCCGCGTCCGCGCCGCACGAGCCCGGGTGCGCGTAGTCCGCCCGTTCCCGCGGCTCCCGCAGTGGCGGGTGCGCCTCATCGCCTCGCTGGCCGTCCTGGGGCCGGGGCTCGTCAGCGGCTTTGCCGACAACGACGCCGGCGGCATCACCACGTACTCGATCGCGGGTGCCAAGTACGGCTACGCGCTGCTCTGGGTCATCCTCGCAAGCCAGGTGGTGCTGTTCTTCACGCAGGAGGTTGGCGCGCGGCTTGGCCTCGCCACGGGCAAGGGGCTGATCAGCCTCATCCGCGAGCGGTGGGGCGTGCGCTGGACCGTGTTTGCCGCCGTGCTGATGCTGGTGGCCAACCTGGGCTCCATCGTGGCCGAGTTCGCGGGCATCGGCTCCGCTCTCGGCATCTTCGGCGTGCCCACACAGATCAGCGCCGCCGTCGCCGCCGTTGTGGTGGTGGGGTTCATCGCCCTTGGCTCCTACAGCCGCGTCCAGTACCTGTTTGTCGCAGTGGGCATCGCGGTCTCGGGCGCATACATCTTCTCGGCCATCGAGGCCAAACCGGACTGGGGGCTGGCCTTCACCAACCTGATCGGGCCGCACCTCACCACGTCGCCGGCGTATTGGCTCACCGTCGTGGGCACCGTGGGCACCACGATCACGCCGTGGGGCCAGGCGTTCATCCAGTCCTATGTGGCGGACAAGGGCCTGCGGCCCGACGACATCAAAGCCAGCCGCGTGGACGTCTTCGCTGGCGCCCTGCTGACGAACGTGATCGCGGCGGTCATCGTGATCGCCTGCGCAGCCACCCTGTTCACCCATGGGCTGGTGATCAACTCGGCAGCTGACGCGGCGCGGGCGCTCGAGCCCATTGCGGGTACCGCAGCCACCGTCGTGTTTGCGGTGGGTCTGCTCGGCGCGTCATTTCTGGGCCTCGGCGTGGTGCCGATGTCGTCCGCTTACGCCACGTGCGAGGCGTTTGGCTGGGAGACCGGCGTCAACTGGAACTGGCGTGAGGCGCCGGCGTTCTACGGCCTGCTGGCGTTCTTCATCGGGTTCGCGGCGCTGTTCGTCATGATCCCCAACCTGCCGCTCATCCAGGTCATGTTCAGCGCCCAGGTGCTCAACGCCCTGCTGCTGCCGTTCATCCTGGTGTTCGTCATGAAGCTCGCCACGGACCGCGAAACGATGGGCGACCTCGCCAGCGGCCCTGTGCTCAGCGCGATCGGCTGGATCTGCACGGGCTTGCTCGTGCTGCTCTCGGTGATTCTCGTGGTGACCGGGATCTTCGGCGTCTAGTGCGCCAGCGCCGCTGAGGACCCTGCAGTGCTGTGGGTATTCCTGCGGGAGATCGATCCCGCCGATTCCCACCGCAACGTGTCGCTGTGATGCGTGGGAGATATCGTCGCGACGCCGCCACGCCCCGAAACGCCCGTGATGTGTCGCAGGCATTCGCCCAGGAGATCGTGCCGACATGATCCATCCCGAATCGATGTCCCCCGCGAATACAGGGGCACCGCCTGCGCTTCGCTCGCGCCTGGGCCGCGCATAGTCCGGCGATGACCGACCGCGACCCGTCCTTCGACCTTGGCCCCATCGGCCAGATCCGGATCCCCATGAGCGAGTGGAGTGCGCCGCTGACACATGATCTTCGATGACGGCCCCAGCGCCGCCTGGATGTGCTTCGCAAAGGACGCGGACGACAACAACGTCGCGCTGATGTCCGAGGTCCCGAGCGGGAGCTGAGGGCTCAGCCCGCCGACGCCCTCGCTGCGGCCTCGCCCCGCCGCCGCCCCAGGAACGCCGCCTCGGCCCCGTTGGGCGCCAGCGCGAGTGCCCGGTCGTACGCGGCCAGCGCGTCCGGCACGCGCCGGAGCCTCACCAGCAGCTCCGCACGCGCCGCGTGGAAGAAGCGGTACTCCGCCATCGCGGGATCGGCCGCCAGGGCGTTCATCGCGGCCAAACCCGCCGCCGGGCCGCTCACCTCAGCCAAGGCCACGGCGCGGTTGAGCGCCACCACCGGCGACGGCGCAACGCGCGCCAGCACCTCGTACAGCCCTAGGATCTGCGTCCAGTCCGTCTGGTCGGCCGCGGCCGCCTCGTCATGGACCGCGGCGATTGCCGCCTGCAGCTGGTACGGCCCAACGCGTCCCGCCCGGAGGGACCGCTCCACCAGCGCCTGCCCCTCGGCAATCTGCGCCGCGTCCCAGCGCAACCGCTCCTGCTCGTCCAGCCGCACCAGCTGGCCGTCCGCGTCCACGCGGGCCGCTCGTCGCGCGTCCGTGAGGAGCATCAGCGCCAGCAGCCCAAGCACCTCGGGCTCGCCTGGCAGCAGCTCAGCCAGCAGGCGTGCGAGACGGATGGCCTCGTCGCAGAGGTCGCGGCGGATCAGCGCGTCACCCGCGCTCGCGTCGTAGCCCTCGTTAAACACCAAGTACAGGACGTGGAGGACGGACTCCAGCCGCTCGCCGAGGCGGTCCTGGGATGGCACGGCGTACGAGATGCCGGCAGTGCGGATCTTCCGCTTGGCCCGAACCAGCCGCTGCGCAAGCGTTGCCTCGGGCACCAGAAACGCGCTGGCAATTTCGGGCGTCGTCAGGCCGCCCAGCGTCCGCAGCGTCAGCGCAATCGCCGCCTCGGGCGCCAGCGCCGGGTGGCAGCAGGTGAAGATCAGGCGCAGCTGGTCATCAGGGATGGGGGCCATCTCGTCCTCCGCGGCCGCCATCAGTGCAGCGTCGCGTCGCGATGTTTCAAACGCGGCATCGGCGGCAATGGCATCGGCTTTCGAAGCCAGCGTGCGGGCACGTCGGACGCGGTCGATGGCGCGGTTCCGTGCGGTTGTCGTGATCCAGGCGCCGGGGTTGGCGGGGATGCCGTCAACGGGCCAGCGCTCGAGGGCCGCCACGTAAGCATCGGCAACCGCCTCCTCGGCCAAGTCGAAATCGCGCAGGACGCGGATGAGCGTCGCCGTCGCCCGCCCATGCTCCTCGGCGAAGACACGAGCCACCGCGTGGCCCGCGACAACCCCGGCGGCGTCAGCTGCAACGACCGCAGCGGGCGTGGCGCGGTCGATCAGCCCATCTCCAGAATCGGCCGGATCTCGATGGTGCCAAACGCTGCACCGGGGATCCGCGCGGCAGCCTCGATGGCGGCGTCCAGATCCGCAGCGTTGATCAGGTAGTACCCGCCAAGCTGCTCCTTGGTCTCGGCAAACGGCCCGTCACTCACCACACGCCTCCCATTGCGGAGCGAGACGGTCGTGGCGGCCGAGGGCTCCTGCAGCGCCTCGCCGCCCAGGTGCTGGCCCGTCTCCTCAAGCCAGTTCGTGTAGGAGCCATACGCCTCCCACATCTTCCCCATCTCCGCCTCGCTCTGGGGGCCCGCAGCCGGGTCGGTGTAGATCATCAGCAGATAGCGCATGGGGCGGCGTCCTCGTTGTTTGTTGCCCCGGGAGGTCCGGGCCGTCATCCTAACGACGAATCGCCAAGCGCGATTTCGACACGGCCTCTCGGGCGCCACAGGCGCATCTTGCCGCGGCGTGCGAGCATTCGGCGATGGCGCCGCCCAAGGAGATCCTGGTCATCGACGGCCGCGAGGTCGCGGTGAGCAACCCCGGGAAGGTCTACTTCCCCCAGGCCGGGTACACCAAGCTTGACGTGGTGCGCTACTTTCTGGCGGTCGCCGATGGCGCCCTGACGGGTGTCCGGGGGCGGCCGATGGCGCTCAAGCGCTTTGTTGACGGCGCCGAGTCCGAGCCGTTCTTCCAGAAGCGCGCGCCCGACAACCGCCCACCGTGGCTGCGCGTGGCAACCCTGACGTTCCCCTCGGGCCGCACGGCCGATGAGGTGGTGGTGGACGATGCCGCGGGTCTGGCGTGGGTGGCCAACCTCGGCTGTCTGGACCTGAACCCGCACCCGGTCCGCGCGGAGGATCTGGACCATCCCGACGAGCTGCGTGTTGACCTTGACCCGGTGCCAGGTGTGCCGTGGTCCCAGATCCGCGACGTGGCGGTGGTGGTGCGCGAGTCGCTGGCCTCGGTTGGCCTCGTCGGCTGGCCCAAGACGTCAGGCTCGCGGGGGATCCACATCAACGTGCGGATTGAGCCGCGCTGGACGTATCCGGAGGTTCGGCGGGCGGCCCTGGCCCTGGCGCGCGATGTGGAGCGGCGGGCGCCGACGCTTGCGACGTCGAAGTGGTGGAAGGAGGAGCGCCACGGGGTGTTCCTCGACTACAACCAGAACGCCAAGGACCGGACGGTGGCCTCCGCGTACTCCGTGCGGCCGCTCCCCGACGCGCGGGTCTCGTTCCCGCTGCGCTGGGACGAGGTGCCAGTGGTCGTGGCCGAGGACTTCACGCTGGCCACGGTGCCTGAGATCTACGCCGCGCGGGGCGATGCCGGCGCGGGCATTGACGAGGCGGTGGGCTCGCTTGAGGCGCTGCTGGAGCTGTCCGCGCGTGACGAGGCCGCCGGGCTAGGCGATGCGCCGTGGCCGCCAAACTACGCCAAGCAGGACGGGGAGCCGCCGCGGGTCCAGCCGTCTCGCGCCCGCCGTCCCGCCGGCGAGTACGAGCCCGGGAAGGGCGTTGCTGGTGGTCCGCCGCCGGACGTCGCCGCGGAGCGGGCCGCCGCCGTGGCTGCCGGTGATCCCAACGCCGGGCTGCCGCCGCTGCCGCCGACGCCGCCCGCTGCCGACGGCTGGCAGGGCACCCGTCCCACGCCCACAGGTCGTCGCCGCTCGTCCATCCGGGTCATCGAGATCGCCCGCGCCGCGTCCAAGCGCGAGGTGCAGGCCGGCTTCGAGCGCTGGTCCCTGCGCTACCCGGAAGCCGCCGCGCACCTCGAGCCCGCCGACGTCCTCACCGACGCCATGCGCGGCCGCTCGTCCGCCTGGTACCGCCTGCGCGTCAACCTCACGCACGTCCCCGAGGCGCTGCGCCCGACCCAAGCGGAGTTGGACCCCGATTACGACCCGTGGGCGTCCATCACGCCCGAGGACCGCGCTGCCTGGGAGGCCGCGCAGGCAGCCCTCGGCGGACGAAGGCCTGCAGCCAGGAGGCGCCCCAGTGACTGAGCAGGTAGCGGCGAAGCAGTTTCTCGACGAGTACCGCACCACATTCGAGCGGTTTGATGTCGCGGCCGTCGCGGCGTTCTTCGCGTTCCCGTTGCAGGTGACCGGCGACGCCGCAAACGTCACCGTCGTCAGCGTCCCGACGCTTGAGGCCTGGCTGCCCCAGCTCGAGCGCATCGTGGGCGCCTACCGGCTGCTCGGGGTGGCCTCGGCCGATGCACGTGATGTCCGGGTTGTCGCCGTGACATCGCGGATCTCGCAGGTTTCCGTCAACTGGGTACTGCTCGACGGCGAGGGCAAGGTTGTCTACGACTTCCACGCGTCATACACCGTAGCTGACCTCTGCGCCGGGCTATTGATCACCGCCATCGCCCACGACGAAGGCCCACGGCTGATGGCCGCGCTGGCCCGTCGACAGGCCGCCAGCCGCACCGCCTAGTCCACGTCCTCCTGGATCGTCGGGTCATCGACCAGGGGCGCCACGCCGCGCAGCTCGCGCAGGCGGTTGACGCGGTCAATCGTCCGCGGGTGCGTGGAGAAGATCCCGGCCGCGCGCTTCTCCCATGCGCGGATGGGGTTCACGAACCACAGCGGCGCCGTGGCGCGGTTGGCGGCGACAAGCTCCGTGTGGGACCGGGCCGCTTTGAGCAGCGCCTCCTCCAGCGCAGCTGGGTTGCGCCCCAACTCCACGGCCGTGGCGTCGGCGAGGTATTCGCGCTGGCGCGACACGGCCACCTGCGTCAGGCGGGCGAAGAGCGGCGCGATGGCGTTGAGCACGGTGGCCACCAGCAGCAGGACCAGGACGAAGATGATGATGGCCAGGACGATGGCGAAGGCGTCGCCGGCATCTCCGTCGCCTCCGCCGG
>JANYAA010000222.1 GCA_025355255.1 Chloroflexota bacterium
GCCTTTGATCCAGCGCCGGTCGTCGATGGGCGGGGTCGGTGGGGGAGCGACCTCGTCGGTGTCCGCTGGACGAAGCCGGAGTTGGTGATCCGGGCGGAATTTGCCGGCTGGACGCGCGACGGCCTGCTCCGTCAGGCGGCATACAAGGGCCTGGACCCCGGTCGTGACCCTCGCGAGGTGGTCCGCGAGCGCCCGATGGAGCTAGCGGCCGCGAGCTCACTGGTCGTCAAGGCAACGCCGCGCGACGCGGATGCCGCCACGCCCGCTCAGCTCGACGCGCTGGCGGCGATGGATGCCGAGGGGATTTGGCGAATCGGCGGTGAGGAGCTCAAGCTCACCAACCTCGACAAGGTCCTGTTCGCCCCGAGGGAGGGCGTCGATGAGGCGCCCGTGACCAAACGGGAGCTGGTGGCGTACTTCGCCCGGATTGCGCCCGCGATGCTTCCGCACTTGGCCAATCGGGCGCTGAACCTGCACCGCTTCCCAAGCGGCGCCGGCGCGCCCGGGTTCTGGCAGAAGGACGTCCCGGCCTCGGCGCCCACGTGGCTTTCGATCTGGCACGAGACCGGCTTCCAAGAGCGGAAGAACCGCGAGGCAAACGACCATCTGGTCGCGGACCGAGCGGCATCGGTGTGCTGGCTCGCCAACCAAGCCGCGTTTGAGATTCATGCCTGGACATCCACCCTGAGCGACCCGTGGATGCCGACGTTTGCCCTGATCGACATCGACCCCGGCACCGGCACCACCTGGGACGAGACGCTGGTGCTCGCCCGCCTCTATCGCACGGCGCTGGAGCACATGGGCGTGCGGGCGTACCCCAAGGTGACCGGCAGCCGCGGCATCCAGGCGTGGATCCCCCTGGAGCGCGGCCGCTACACGTACGAGGACACCTCAGCGTGGGTGGAGGCCCTGTCGCGGGCGATCGGCGCGACGGTTCCGGAGCTCGTCTCGTGGGAATGGTCCAAGGCCGAGCGAGGCGGCAAGGCCCGCCTCGATTACACGCAGAACGCTCCCATCAAGACGCTGGTCGCACCCTATGCCGTGCGACCGCGGCCCGGCGCGCCGGTGTCGGCGCCGATCCGCTGGGAGGAGCTTGACGACCCCGGCCTGACGCCGGATCGGTGGACGATTCGGAACGTGGTTGCGCGGGTTTCGGAGGTTGGCGACCTGTGGGCGGGCATGCAAGAGGACGCGCAGGTGCTGCCGGCGCTCTAATCACGGAGCCCGTGCTACACTGTCGACATTATGGCGAACCTCACCGTGACCGTGACCGACGCTGTTCTGAAGCGGGCGAGGCTGCGCGCGCTTGAGCGGGGCACCTCCGTGAACGCGCTCGTGGCGGACTACCTCGATCGCTATTCCGGCCCAGACCCCGCCCCGGAGGCATTGGCGTCGTTCCTGAATCTGGCGGAGGCATCGGCCTCTGGGAGTGGAGACGGCGGACGCACGTGGACGAGGGACGAGCTTTATGACCGAAACGTGCTTCGTTGACACCAACGTCTGGGTCTACGGGGTGGATAGCGCGGACCCGGCCAAGCGGGCGAGGGCTCGCGACGTGCTCAACCCGGGAGGAGCCGCATCGCTCGTGGTGTCGGCGCAGGTGCTCGGCGAGTTCTTCTACACCGTTACTCGGAAGCTGACACCGCCTCTGCCCCCCGAGACCGCCGGAGCGATGGTTGAGCGCATGCGCCAGCTTCCTGTGATGCCTATCGACGCAGATACCGTTGCCGCAGCCATCGCGGGCAGCCGTGCGTGGCAACTCTCGTACTGGGATGCGCTCATCGTCGCCGCGGCGCAGGCTGCGGGGTGCACCCGACTTCTGTCGGAGGACCTTGCCGATGGCGCCATGTACGGCACGGTGCGCGTGGAGAACCCGTTTGTGGAGCGGCGGCGCGTGTCGGAAGCGCGGGCACCGTACGAACCGAACGGCGGATCCTGGGATGACGCTGGACTGGTGGCGGAGCTTGCCAACTACGAGCGGGTCTGCCGAGACGCCGGCATGCGCGCCAACGCCATCCACAGCTACTGGGACTACGCGCGGCGCTTCCTGAACTGGCGGACGGGAGACTACCGGCCGCGCGGCTCCGCTGCGGCTGGTCGGCCCACGCCGCGGGATCGCGTAAACGCCACCGAGCTTGGGGCGCAGGCCAAGGACTACGCGCGTGTCATCGAGGCTGCCGGCCTTGAGATCGTGACCGTGGACACGTATCACCGGCACGCGATGTTCTTCGTGCGGTGGCTGGGTGGGGCCTTCCGTCCTGGCGGCCGACTGGGCGCGGGATAACCTCCGCGCTACCGCCAGGCGCTCATGCTCTGCGGCGGCGGATACGGCTGGAGGAAGAACCCGAGGAGCGGCTCGCCAGTGGACTGCTCGAGCGTGACACGTTCTCGCAAGGGGGCGGCTCCAGGTCGCACGTGCACGCGCAGCTCGACGTCGTCGCGCCCCGGGTGGTTGGGGTCGTACACGCTGATGGTGAACCCCGTGTCGTCGGCGACCCAGGCCCAGCCCAGCACTTGGTGGTTCTGGACAAGCTTCCAGGGGGATGCCCCTGACGCGCGGATCAGGCCCACCAGCGCGGGCACACCACGATCGATTTCGGCGCGTATTCGGGGCCATTCGCGTTCGGTTGAGGGCACGCGTGCCGGCTCTCGGCGGAGCAGCTGCGCCAGCGGTGATGGCGGGTCCGGCCGGAGCGCTTGCAGGTCGAAGTAGCGGAGCGGGACACGGAGCCAGTCAAGCGACTGGACTTGGCGACGGACCAGCGCTCGGAACCGCGGACTCCCGTTGGGCGGCGGCTCCATGAGGTCAACAGGCGCCACCAGCCCCGCCGCCCAGAGGTCGCGGGCCGTCAGGGCCATCCCGCCACAGAGGCCCTGCGAAGCGTCGCCGAAGCCGAACAAGGACGGATCGAAGCGCCCGATGGTGACCGTCGGTCCCGGCGGGAACCGGTTCGGGAAATGCAGCCCATGCACCGATGGGGAGAAGCCACGGACGCGCCCCTCCGCCAGCGCGGCTTCGCCACGCCGCAACTCGGCGAGCGCCCGCGCCGTTGTGGACCTGTCGTTCGCGGAGGGGTTCAAGGGTTGCTGTGAGGTCGCCAGATTCCGTCTGCTGTGGGGTCCCCGTATTCTGGACCTAATCGTCCGCACGAGGGTCGCCGCGATCGTCATCGACTCGTCCCACGGAGCTATGACCATGAAGCTGACCGCCACGATCTTCCTGAGCCTCGACGGTGTCTATCAGGGTCCCGGGGCCCCGGACGAGGACCGGCGCGGCGGGTTCCAGCGAGGGGGATGGCAGGCGTCGCATTCCGACGGGGAGCTCGGCGCCTTCATCCGGTCCGCGTACGAGCGGGCGGATGCGCTCCTGCTCGGGCGCGTGACGTGGGAAATCTGGGCGCCGTACTGGCCGCACCACGACGACAATCCTGTGGGCCACATCATCAACGTCCTGCACAAGCACGTGCCGTCCACCACGCTCAGGGATCCGGCGTGGCAGAACACCCACGTAATCGCGGGCGACACGGAGGCGGCGGTGCGTGAGCTCAAGGCGCGGCCGGGGCGCGACCTGCCTGTCCAGGGCAGCGGCAGGCTCCTCCGATGGCTGCTCGAGCGCGACCTTGTCGACGAGCTCAACCTCGTGGTCTACCCGGTGGTGGTGGGCGATGGCATGCGGCTCTTCCCGGAGCACGGCCCGACGCACGACATGGATCTCGTCCAGTCCCGCTCGACACCGTCTGGCGTGACGATCCAGACCTACCGACCCGGCGGTCGGGCGACCTTCGGGACGGTCATCTAAGCCATCGTCTGGACCTGGCGCAGGTCCGCCAGAAGCGCGTCATCGATCGCGTGAAGCGCGTCAACCGCGATCTTGAAGCTGCCGTCGTAATCGATGAACGCCGCGTACATCGGCCAGGCCCGCAGCTGATCGGACGTGCCGCCGATCTCAAGCTGGGTGCGCGTTCGTTGCCACTCCTTGACGACGCCATTCACGTAGGTCTCAAACGTCTCCAGTTCTCTCGAGATCGTTGTTTCGAGCGTGAAGAGCGCATTCGAACCCTTCGCTTCGCGCTTGAGGCGCTCCAGGGTGAGCTGGGTTCCGCTGATGCGTTCCATCTGCTCGTCAAAGACCTGCAGCAGCCGCTCGTCGAGCCGCGTCGTCCAGGGCTCGACGAAGCCAGCGCTCCGGAGGGTTCGCCGCGAAGCCCTGAGATCCGTGTACGCCTCCAAGACGTCGTGGCGGAACTCGCGCCTGTAGGCGTCGATCTCGCGCAGGTGCGCCTGGTTCGCGTCGCGCCGCCGGATCATATCGGCCACGATGACGCCGAAGAATGCCAGCGGCAGCACGCCGATGGCGGACTTGGCGGCCTCGAACAGCAGATCCGCACGGGCGGCCGCCTCCACCGTGTTGAGCACGTATGCGAGCAATGCCAGCGCTGCGAGCGCGCCGGCCCCTGCCGCCACGTATGGCGCCCGACTACCCACCATCCCCAATCCCTCCCTCATCCTCTGTGGTGCCGCGGCAAGCGTAGGGGAGTCGGCGCACCCGCGGGCGCGAGGTAAGCGGGAGAAGAGAGCGTCGGCGTACGGTGTGGCTGGGGCATAGTCCTGCGCCCGGTGGTGACGTGCCTAGTGATAGCATTGATAGCACGAGGTGAGCATGAGCCAACTTGTTGTCCGAGATATCGACGCTGAGGTTGTCAGTGCGCTCAAGCGCCGGGCAGCACGGCATGGCCGCTCCGCGGAGGCCGAGCATCGCGAGATCCTCCGAGCGGCTCTGCGGAAGGACCTTGAGCTGGGCTCGTTCAAGGCGATGTTGGCCTCGATGCCGGACGTAGGGACGGACGGGGACTTCGCTATCCCTCGGGACATGCCTCGGCAGGTCCCGTGAGCTGGCTCGTCGACACCAACATCCTTTCGGAGCTGCGGAAGGGCGAGCGTGCGGACGCCGGCACCAAGGCATGGTTCGAGCGCGTGGCCGAAGACGAAGTCTTCACCTCCGTCCTGGTGCTGGGTGAGCTCCGGCGCGGAATAGAGTCCCTGCGACGCCGCGATCTACCGTCCGCGCTGGCGCTTGAGCAATGGCTGGAGCGTCTCGTTGGCTCCTTCGCCGAACGCGTGCTGCCCATCACGGCCGACATCGCCGACCGCTGGGGGTCTATCAACGTGCCCGATCCGGTGCCCACCGTCGATGGGCTGCTGGCAGCGACGGCGCTCGTCAACGACATGGTGCTGGTAACGCGCAACACGAGGGATGTCGGGCGGACCGGCGTGCGGTTCCTGGACCCCAGCGCCCGCACGGAACCCTGAACGCGCAGTCGCGGGCCGGTTAGAGTAGGGGAGCGGGACAGCAGGGTCCCCGATCGGGAGGGCGCGTGGCAGATACGCCGGCGGATCGGCGCGGACCAGCGATAGCGGTGCACAGGGGCGCGGCGCGGCGCCCATGCTGACGCCTGCCGCGTTCGCCAAGAAGTGGCAGGGCACCACCACAACGGAGAAGGCCGCCTCACAGGAGCACTTCATCGACCTGTGCCGCATGGTGGGGGAGCCCACCCCGCACGCGGCCGATCCTACAGGCCAGGCCTACGCCTTTGAGCGCTTCGTCACCAAGGCCGGCGGGGGAGACGGTTTTGCCGATGTGTGGAAGCGCGGGTTCTTCGCCTGGGAGTACAAGGGCAAGCGCAAGGACCTCAAGGCCGCCTACGTCCAGCTTCTGGCCTACAAGGACGATCTGGACAACCCGCCACTGCTGATCGTGAGCGATCTCGAGCGCATCGAGATCCGCACCAACTTCACGGGCATGAGCCCGGAGGTGACGACGATCACGCTGGACGACCTTGCGGCCGACGACCCGTCCAACGCGCTCCAGAAGTTGCGCGACGTGTTCGCGGACCCGGAGGCGTTCCGGCCGCATCTGGCGCCCGAGCAGATCACGGAGCAGGCGGCCCGTCACTTTGCCGAGATCGCCCAGAACCTCCGGGCGCGTGGCCACGACGCCGAGAAGGTTGCCCACTTCCTGGACCGGATCCTGTTCTGCCTCTTCGCCGAGGATGCCCAACTGCTGCCCAAGGACCTGTTCGTCCGTTTGGCAGCGGCATCGAAGGGTCGGCCAGACGTGTTCTCGTCCGCGCTGGCGGACCTGTTCAGCAAGATGGCCAAGGACGGCGGCCTCTTCGGCACGGAGGAGATCGCCTGGTTCAACGGCGGTCTCTTTGACACGGGCGACGTCATCCCGCTCACCAGCACCGAGATCGCCACGCTGCTGGAGGTAAGCAAGCTCAACTGGGCCAAGATTGAGCCCGCCATCTTCGGCACCCTCTTTGAGCGCGGTCTGGACCCGGCGCAGCGCGCGCAGCTGGGCGCCCACTACACGGACCGCGACGCCATCTGGAAGCTTGTGGAGCCGGTGATCCTGCGCCCGCTGCGGCGCGAGTACGTCGCCATGCAGTCGCGCGTGACCCAGCTGCTGCTCTCCGGGCGGAAGCTCACCAAGTCCACGCCGCCCGACCAGGATCCAAACGCCGTCTTCGAGGGCTTCCTCACTCGACTGCGCGGTGTGCGCGTGCTGGACCCCGCCTGCGGCAGCGGCAACTTCCTCATCGTGAGCCTGTGGGCGCTCAAGGACCTGGAGTTCGAGGCCATCAACTGGGGCTCGCTGGTGCTGCGCCGGCCGATGCAGACGCCGCAGATTGGCCCCGAGGCGGTCCTGGGCATCGAGATCAACGCCTACGCCGCGGAGCTTGCGCGCGTGACCATCTGGATTGGCGAGATCCAGTGGATGATCCGCCACGGCCTCGGCTACGCCCGCGACCCCATCCTCAAGCCGCTCAACCACATCGAGACCCGCGACGCGCTGCTGGACCTGTCCGATCCGGCGAACCCGCGCGAGGCCGAGTGGCCGCCGGCCGAGTTCATCGTCGGCAACCCGCCGTTCCTCGGAGGAAAGTGGATTCGCCGCGGACTCGGCAGCAACTACGTCGACACCCTGTTCGACACCTTCGACGAGCGCGTGCCAAAGAACGCCGACTTCGTCACTTACTGGCACGAAAAGGCCAGAGCGCAGGTCGCGGCTGGACCAACTCGGCGGGCCGGCCTCTTGGCCACCCAAGGAATCAGGCATGCGGCGAGTCGACGTGTGCTTCAACGTATCAAGGAAACCGGAGACATCTTCTTCGCCCGATCCGATGATCCGTGGGTTCTGTTAGGCGCGATGGTCCATATCAGCTTCGTCGGCCAGGACAACGGTTTCGAACTCGATCGCGAACTCGATGGACGAAGCGTCGAGAGCATCAACGCCAATCTGACGAGCGGACTTGACCTCACCACGGTGGTCCCTATCCCTGCGAACAGCGGAATCTGCTTCATGGGCGACACAAAGGGCGG
>JANYAA010000236.1 GCA_025355255.1 Chloroflexota bacterium
CCGCCCTTGTCCTCGATCTCGCGCTGGTCCGGCATGAAGTCGATGACCGGGTTGGCCGTGAACTGGTCAAACTCGGTGGAGTTGGCGTCTTTGGTGCCCAGCACGTCGCGGGCGAACTCGATGACCGCGCACTGCAGCCCAAGGCACAGGCCCAGGTACGGCAGGCGGTGGCGGCGCGCCCAGTGCGCCGCGAGAACCTTGCCCTCGATGCCGCGATGGCCAAAGCCGCCAGGGACCAGAACCGCGGCAGCGCCGGCGAGCCTCTCCTCAACGTTCTCCGCCGTCAGCTTCTCGCTGTCCACCCAGCGGACCTTGGCGTCAACGCCGTTGGCCCATGCCGCGTGGCGCAGCGCCTCGGTGACCGAGAGGTACGCGTCAGGCAGCACGATGTATTTGCCGACTAGCGCAATCTCCAGCTGCGGCTTGGGCGCCTTGATGCGGGCAACGAGCGCGCGCCAGCTGTCGAGATCGGGCTCCATGTCAGGATCGCCCAGCCCCAGCTCCCGCACGACGAGGCGACCGAAACCGAAGGCCTCGAACTGGAGCGGGACCTCGTAGATGGTGGATGCCGTGGGGGCCGGAATAACCGCGTCAACGTTCACGTCCGTGAACAGGGCGATCTTCTCGCGGATCTCGTCCGGCACGTCGCTGTCCGAGCGCAGGACGATCACATCCGGCTGGATGCCGATGCCCCGCAGCTCCTTGACCGAGTGCTGCGTGGGCTTCGTCTTGAGTTCGCCCGTTGCCATCAGCGCCGGCAGCAGCGTGACGTGGACGTACAGCACGTTGCGGCGGCCCTGGTCCTTGCGCATCTGGCGGATGGCTTCCAGGAACGGGAGGCTCTCGATGTCGCCAACCGTGCCGCCCACCTCAACGATGACCACGTCCGGGTCCCCGTCTCGAGCGACGCGCGTGATCCGCTCCTTGATCTCGTTGGTGATGTGCGGGATCACCTGGACGGTGCCGCCGAGGTAGTCCCCGCGCCGCTCCTTGGCTATCACCGCCGAGTAGATGCGGCCCGTGGTGACGTTGGAGCTTTGACTGAGGTTCTCGTCGATGAACCGCTCGTAGTGGCCCAGATCGAGGTCCGTCTCGGCCCCGTCATCGGTCACGAAGACCTCGCCGTGCTGATACGGCGACATGGTCCCGGGGTCCACATTGATATACGGGTCAAGCTTGAGGATGGAGACCTTGAGGCCCCTCGCCTTGAGCAGGCGGCCCACTGAGGCGGCAGTGATGCCCTTGCCGAGCGAGGAGGTCACTCCTCCGGTCACAAAGACATACTTCGCCATTGGTAGCTGTCCTCTGGGGTTTTTCTCATGCTACCGATTCATCGGCCGCGGGACAACCCAAAATCGGGTTGCAGTTGCATATCAGGTGGGGCGGAGGGTTCTCGAAAAGGTAGGCTCGGGGCGAGGAGGTCCGCCATGACAACGGTTGAGGAGATCATCAGGCGCCAGACGCAGCTGCCAGCCGACCGCTTCACGCTGATCCCGGGCCAGCCGACGATGAAGGCCGTCGTCACCACGGGCAACGGCGGGCTGGACCGCCTCGTCTACCGCGACGTCCCGCGTCCCGTGGCGGGCGAGGGCGAGGTGCTGATCGAAGTCCTCGCGGCGGGTGTGAACAACACCGAAATCAACACGCGGCTGGGCTGGTACTCCTCGTCCGTCACCACGGATACGGGCGGCGCCTGGGCGCAGGAGGAGCGCGAGGCGCGCCAGAAGGAGGACGGCGGTTGGGGTCTGCCCACGCCGTGGCCGTTGATCCAGGGCACTGACTGCTGCGGGCGGGTGACGGCGGCTGGGCCCGGGGCGGATGCCTCGCTCATCGGGCGCCGAGTCCTGGTGCGGCCCAACATGCGGCCCGCAGGCTTCGGCTCGCTCGAGAATCTCTGGATGGCGTCCGACTTCGACGGCGCCTTCGCCCAGTTCGTCAAGGCGCCGGCGTCTGAGGTGTTTCCGATCGAGACATCGTGGACCGACGTGGAGCTGGGCTCCATCCCCTGCGCTTGGGGCACCGCCGAGAACATGATCCACCGGGCGCGTGTCACGGCTTCGGACCACGTGGTGGTGACGGGCGCGTCGGGCGGCGTGGGCTCCGCGGCCGTCCAATTGGCAAAGCGACGCGGCGCGCGTGTGACGGCTGTAGTGGGGCGCTCGAAGGCGGAGCGCGTGCTGGCCATCGGTGCCGATGCGGTCCTCGACCGCGACGAGGACCTCGTGGTGGCGCTGGGCGTGGAGTCCGTGGACGTCGTCATCGACAACGTGTCGGGGCCTTCGTTTGGCACCCTGATCGAGACAATGCGGACTGGCGGTCGCTACGCCTCATCGGGGGCGATCGCCGGCCCCATTGTGTCGTTCGACAAGCGCTCCTTCTATCTGCGCGACATGACGCTCATCGGCTGCACGGCGTGGGACGAGCCTGTGTTCCCCAACCTTGTCGGCTATATCGAGCGCGGCCAGATCCGGCCGCTGGTGGCGGGCGTGTTTCCCCTGGCACAGATTGCCGAAGCGCAGACGGCGTTTCTCGCGAAGCACCACGTGGGGAACCTTGTGCTGGTCCCGCCGCCCGTCGAGGGCTAGACACACCCGAGGAGACACCCGATGGAATTCGTTGACGTGGTCATGAAGCGCCGGGCCGTCCGCCGGTTTGCGGAGGGCGGCGTTGACCCTGAGGTCATCGAGCGCATCGCGCGGCTGGCGCAGCGGACGCCGTCGGCCGGCTTCTCGCAGGGGCAGCGTCTGGTTGTCGTGACTTCGCCGGAGCGGCGGCGCGAGGTGGCCCGCGCCTGCGGCGAGGATGAGTACGAGCTTGACTTCGGCCGCTGGATCTCCCAATGCGCCGTGCAGTTCATTCCCTGCGTATCCGAATCGATCTACCGCCGGCGATACCAGGAGGCCGACAAGACCGATAAGACGGGGGCCGAGATTGTCTGGCCGGTCCCGTACTGGTTTGTGGACGTGGGCGCGACGATGCAGAACGTGATGCTCGCCGCGGTCAACGAGGGGCTGGGCTGCGGCTTCGCGGGCGCCCCGGACATACTGGCGCTGCGGGCCGTGCTGGGGCTCCCGGACGAGTTCGTGCCCATTGGCGTGATGCCCGTGGGGCGGCCACTGCCCGACGTGCGCTCCCCCTCGCTGAAGCGCGGCTGGGTCCCGTTTGAGGAGTTCGCCCACTGGGAGCGCTGGTAGCGCGCCCGGTGCCGGACTGCCAGTCACGGATTTCGCCCCGGCATGTCGTCCGGCCGCTGTAAGTGGACTCCCGGTCACGAGTGGCACCTTCGCCGCGCGCCCTGCGGCCCATCAGCCGGCCACCCGGGACTCGGAGTCCCGGTCGGACGGCTCGGGCGGCGGTCGAGACCCGATCCATGCCATCGTCCGTGACCATCAGTCCCGTTTCGTTGGCGGCAACGTGAGCCACGGCGACGTCCGTGACCGGCAGTCCGGCCGCGGTCCGGCCGCGGTCACGCCGCGGCGGCGGACAGCCGGGATCTACGGCGCCGTAACCCCCTTCAGGGCCAGGATGCGCTGGTAGGACGCCAGCAGCGACGCCATGGGCAGGGTTCCGTCTCGGGCTGCCGCCAGCACGGCCTGATACGAGCCAGCGGCGACCGGCTCTGAGCCCGTGAGCAGCAGGAGGTCCACCCCGGCACGCGCTGCCTTCAGGGCGAGCGCCTTCTCCTGCGTGTGCCGTGAGGCTGCGGCTCCGTCGAGGCCGTCCGTGATGGTGACCCCGGTGAAGCCCAGCTGGTCGCGCAGCAGCGCCCCCGCGATCGCCGGTGACCACCCCGCCGCATTGGCCGCGTCCCAAGCGGTGTACACAGCGTTTGACAACATGATCAGCGGCACGCCGTGGTCGATGGCCGGCCGGTACGGCGCCAGGTCCCATGCCATCGCGGCCTCGCTGGCGGTGATCTTCACAAGGTGCAGGTCCGTATTGAGGCTGGCACGTCCCAGCCCCGGGAAGTGCTTCATCGTCGCCAGGACGCCGGCGTCGGCCAGCCCGTCGGCGAAGGCCGTCGCGAGCGTCGCGGTCTTGGCCGAGTCCAGCGAGAACACGCGCCGGTCCGCATACATGAAACCTGAGGGCTTGGCTGGCACGTCGGCCACCGGCGCCAGGTCCACATCGATCCCCGCCGCGCGCAGCGCCTCGCCAGTCAGCCTTCCTTGCTTGCGGACGCCGCTCGCGTCAAGCTCCTCTCCCATCGCCCAGGCCGAGAGCTCCGGGGGTGCCCAGCGGAGGCGCCGGATGCTGCCGCCCTCCTGATCGGTCATGACGAGCAGCGGCGGGTTGCCGCCGCCGAGCGCCGTACGGTGGAGGAGCGACGTGAGCGCCTTGAGGGCCACCTCACTGGTGGACTGGCGGCCAAAGAGGATCACGCCGCCAACCTCGCCCCGCCGGATGCGCTGGAGGAAGGCGGCGCT
>JANYAA010000277.1 GCA_025355255.1 Chloroflexota bacterium
CGGCGGACTGCGCTTCGCGGCCGAGCTGGGGCTGGAAGAGCTGGAGTCGTTCCTGCGCGTCTTCTACAAGGAGCGGCACGACAAGGCGGCCGCCACGCTGGAAGCGGAGATCACCCGCACGGGCGTGCCCAACATCTGCGCGATCCGCGCGCGCGAGATGGGAGCCCAGCTGGCCACGGAAAGCGATGGCCCGGAGCAGGACTTCGATCGCCACCGGACCCGCATGGTCTTCAGCCGCGCCGTGCGCGGCACGCGCGAGTTGCTCCAGCGCACACAGCGCACGGGCAAGCCGGCCCTGCAGCAGGCCCGCCGCGTGGTGCAGCCGATCGTGGACCGCCTGCTCCGCCACGAGCACTCGCTGGTCGGCCTCACGGCGCTCAAGCGGCACGACGAGTACACCTACGCGCACTGCGTCAACGTGAGCATCCTCTCGATCCGCATGGGGCAGCTGCTCGGGCTCTCCCGCCCGGAGCTGGCTGGCATCGGCGTGGCGGGGCTGCTGCACGACACGGGCAAGGTCATGGTGTCGGCCGACGTGCTGCGCAAGCCGGGCCAGCTGGACCCCGAGGAGTGGGCCGCCATGCGCCGGCACCCGATCGAGGGACTGCGCATCGTCAGCCGCCTTCCGGGCCTCTCCGAACTGATGCTGGACGCGATGCGCGTGGCATTCGAGCACCACATGAACGTGGACCATACGGGCTACCCGGGCGTGCGGAATGGCCGGCCGATGGGAACCTTCTCGCGCATCGTCGCGGTGGCGGACGTGTTCGACGCCGTGACCGCGCACCGGTCCTATCGCAAGCGGCCGATGACGGCGCACGAGGCACTGCGCCTGCTGCTCGGGCGCGAGTGCGACCACTTCGACCGCGCCGTGCTGTGGGGGCTGGTGAACACGGTCGGGCTCTACCCCGCCGGCACGCTGATGCGCACCGAGTCCGGGCGAGTACTGCTCAGCATCTCCCCGAACTCAGCGGATCCGCGCCGCCCGGTCTGCCGCGAGGTGGCGACCGGCCCCAGGGACGAATCGGCTCCCATCCTCCCCGACGCCATCCTGGACGAACACGAACACGTCCTGCGCGTGCTCGCCCCGGAAGACGTCGACGTGGACGTCGAGGACCAGCTGGCGGCTTAGCGAACCCCGCCCGAAGCGGGGCGTGCGAGCGCTACAGCGACCAGTTCACGATCGGCAGGAAGGGCATCTTGCCCTTCTGGATGATGTTGCCGACGCCGATCTGCAGCCCGTGCATGGTCTGGGTCATGTTGAGCAGCCCGATCTGGATGCCATGCATGCTCTGCGTGACGTTCACGAAGCCCAGCTCGACGCCATTGCCGGTCGTGGCCTGGTTGAAGAGGCCGGACTGAAAACCGGTGAACTCGCCGTTCGTGATGTTGATCCAGTTGTCCTGCCAGCCGAAGAAGTCCTTTTCCACGTAGCCGATGCCGCCGAGCTGCCACGCCAGCTCGTTGCCGCGCGTGTGATTGACGAGCCCGTAGTCGAGGCCCTGCACGTCCTGGTTCACGCCGTAAATGAGGTTCAAGCGCAAACCCGAGATGGACTCCTTCTCGGGGACGAGCTGGACCGGGTTGAACAGCGAGATCTGGACGGGCTTGCCGCTGGAAATCGCCGGCGTCGCGGCCGGGGCGGGCGCCACCGCCAACGTGAGCGCGAAGAGGACGACTGCTGGCAACACACGATGGAAGCGCATGAGACCTCCGGGTGGGGGCGACAACGTGCTCGGGGACGCAATGACGGGACGCTAGGTCAGCGCCCACCCCGCGTCAATGGGCGCCCCCGCCGATCGCGCCGCCCGAATCCCGCTCGCGCAGCAGCCGCTCGAGCAGCTCGATCTGCCGGCGCTGCATCTCGACCAGCTCGGCCCACTGCTTCTCGCGCAGCTCGTCGAAGCGCGCCTGCAGCCTGGCCAGGTCCAGCTCGGTGCGCACGTTGACCTCGTAGTCGTTGCTCGCCATGAGCCGGTCCTTCATCGCCTGGCGGTTCTGGCTCATCATGATGACGGGCGCCTGCAGCGCGGCGACACAGGAGAGCATCAGGTTCAGCAGGATGAACGGGAACGGGTCGAACGGCTTGGCGTCCAGCGAATTGAGGATCATCCAGATCAGCATCCCGAGCAGGAACAGGCCGATGAACGTCCAGCTGCCGCCGAAACTCGC
The DNA here is from genome assembly GCA_025355255.1 of Chloroflexota bacterium. Lineage (GTDB taxonomy): Bacteria > Chloroflexota > Limnocylindria > Limnocylindrales > CSP1-4 > CAIXZV01. The sequence continues at coordinate 2,173 of JANYAA010000277.1, forward strand.
GACCTTGTCGGCGACGCGCTGCCCAAAGGTCATCTCCGCCTCGAACACCGCGTTGGCATCGCGCGGCCGGCTCACCTGCCCGCGCACGTACTCCAGCACGCGGCGCTCGAAGCCGCCCAGTTTCTTGAACTGCGCCTCCAGGTCGGCGACGCCCGCAACCTCTCCCAGCACTTTGCGCCCCTGCCGCGAAACGGGTCGCAAGCGGCGGGCGACTCCCAGCACGAGCATGGCGCCGAGCAGCGAGACGATTCCATGACGGAACAGGTCACCGGGCGCGTTGAAGCCCAGCAGCGCCATGATCCAGCCGCCGACGAGGCTGCCGCCGAGGCCCAGGATCAGGTTGCCGACGAGGCCGTAGTCGCGGCCCTTCATGAGGAAACCCGCGAGATATCCCGCGATGACGCCGGTCACCATCCAGATCCAGAACTGCATGCGAGCCTCCCCGATGGGCCCGCGGGCCACGCCGGCCCGCCGGGCGAAAAAAAGTTTGCGCGAAGCGCTCGGAATCCTCGCATCGCGAAGCGCCAGACGCTAGTCTTCTCACGGCTCATTCACCCTTCGTCCCCGACCCTGGTGGCGCGCCGCGCCGAGGAAGCCGACCTTGAAAGACATTCGCGCATGGACCACGCGGGATTCCGCGAACCTGTACAACGTCGCCGGATGGTCCTCCGGGTTCTTCAAGGTCAATGACGCCGGCCACGTCGAGGTCACGCCCAAGGGCCCGGACGGCCCCAGCGTCGACCTTCACGACCTGGTCCTGGACATGCAGCGCCGCGGCGTGGGCATGCCGCTGCTCATGCGCTTCTCCGACATCCTCGACACGCGCGTGCACCAGCTTTTCGACTGCTTCGACAGCGCGATCAAGGAGTACGGCTACCGTGGGCGCTACCGCGGCGTGTTCCCGATCAAGGTGAACCAGCAGCACCAGGTGGTCGAGGAACTGGTGCGCTTCGGCGGCCCGTGCGGCCTGGGCCTCGAGGCGGGCTCCAAGCCGGAGCTGCTGGCGGGGCTGGCGCTCCTGCAGGATTCCGACTCGCTGCTGCTGCTGAACGGCTACAAGGACATCGAGTACATGGAAACGGCGCTGCTGGCGCAGAAACTGGGGCGCTATCCGATCGTCGTCATCGACCGCTTCCGCGAGCTCGACCTGCTGCTGCAGACGGCGCGCCGGCTGGGCATCCGCCCGCACATCGGCGTGCGCGCCAAGCTCACCACCAAGGGCGCCGGCAAGTGGATGGAGTCGACGGGCGACCGCTCCAAGTTCGGTCTCACCGCGACCGAGATGGTGATCCTGATCGAAAAGCTCAAGTCCGAGAACATGCTCGACTGCCTCGAGTTGGTGCACTTCCACATCGGCTCGCAGATTTCGGCGGTGCGCGCGATCAAGGACGCGATGAAGGAAGCCTCGCGCGTCTACGTCGAACTGGCCCGGGCGGGCGCCGGGCTCAAGTTCCTCGATGCGGGCGGCGGGCTGGGTGTGGACTACGACGGCTCGTCCACCAACTGGCCCTCGTCC
>JANYAA010000309.1 GCA_025355255.1 Chloroflexota bacterium
CCGACGCCGTCCCGAGGCTCCGGTCAACCTTGACCACGAGGCCGGGGCCGACGTCCGTGGTGTACGACTCCGCCAGCAGGGTCGGCTTCGCCTGGAGGTCGTCATAGCGATAGCTGATCTGGTCGAGCATGGCGCCGGCCGTCGCCGTCCTCGTGCCCCGGCTGCTGGTCGTCGTCGTCCAGGCAGCGACGTAGGTATCCGTGTAGACGACGCCGACCTCGGGGCCGTCGATCGGCACCCCGGACCACCTCGCTGCCATGCCGGGGCCTGACGTTCGGCACTGCCCCGGGCCGGAGCAGCCACCCCCTGTGTCGGCGTTCGTGATCCCGGCGCCGGCCGAGACGACCAACATCACGGCCGTGGACAGCGTGAGCAGGCGACGCATTTCATTCTCCTCTTCGCCGTCGACCGCCCGACGCATCGGTTGGGCTCGGTCGATTGACAGGTTTGGGACGCTCGAGTGCCATCGGTGTTACCGGCATGTCACGAGTCACGTGCCGCCGCGGCCGGCAGCATCGTCGCGGCTCGCAGGCGCCGCCGGGCCCGACACAGCACGGTGCGAGCGGCGATTGGACTTCGTCCGAGGTACGCGGCCAATTCCTGTCCGGTCGCCCCGTGCGCGGCCAGCACGAGCGCCGCTCGATCCGGCGCCGGCAGGCGGGCGAGTGCCGCAGCCAGCTCGCCGTGGGACTCCCGGAGCACCGCGATCGCCTCGGGCTGTCCCGGCTCATCGTCATTCACGAACCGGGGCGCCAGGCGGTGGGCAACCGCGGCGTGGCGCGCCCCGCTGATGATGAGGTTCGCGCTCGTCCGGTACAGCCAGGCGCTGACGTTGTCGGGCATCCGGCCAGCGCGTGCCTCAACATAGAGCCGCAGGAACGCCTCCTGGGTGACGTCGGCGGCCACCTCCGGGTCGCGCGTCAACTGGAGCGCCTTGCCGCGGATTGCGGCCACATGATCGCGGAACGAGCCCTCGACGATCTCCTCGATCGACACCCTGTCACCTGCTGCATACGGCGGGTTGATGTCGCCCACGTTGACGGCGCGGGACCGGGGTGCGACCACGGCGGGACTGCGGCCCGACTGCGGTGCGCAGGCTCAGGATCGAACCGAACCGAGCGTGCCGGTGGCGCAGGCGCGGCGACCACGACCCCGGAGCGGTCTCAGTGGGCCGGCCTGCAGGATCCGCCTCGGATGGTGTCGCAGTTCCTCGTGATGTCAGAACGGGTTGCCGAGCGAGCCGCTCAGGGCCACCACGCTCAGGAACCAGAGGACCGCCAGAACGGGCAGGGCGACGACAAACGCGAGAATCCACGTCGCGCCATAAATCCCGGCCGACCGGCCGACGACCACGCACCCCAGCGGCCCGAGGACGACCTCGGCGAGTGCGACAAGGCCCAGCTCGTCCAGGCGCGCGTGCAGGAGGTCATAGGGCAGGATCCCTGCCTGGATCAGCAAGGCGATGAGCCAGTACGTGATGGGCAGGCCGGTCGCGATGAGGATTCCGGCGAGGACCCCGATACGGGATGTGCGGCGCATGGCGGCACCCTTCCTTCTTGCGCCGGTCCCGGGTGGGATCGACTGGGGCCCACGTTGACCAGCCGGTGCTGCGGTACGACTGCGGTGAGGCTGCGTCCCGCCCGCCCCCGGGACGAACATTCAGCGGCGGGTCATGAGGAAACAGGCGGTGTGCGTCAACGGGTCGGGAGTCGCCAGTCGCTGGATCAAGAAGCTCTCGCCAAAGAGGGATGTCTCCTCGCCTGGCTCGATTACGGGAACCATCCGCGAAGGTCCGGTCAGACTATCGTTGCCTACCTTCGCGGCCATCCCGGCGCCGAGGTGCTGTACACGAGTTGTGCCCACGGCCCGGGCTCGCCGCTCGGCTTCTACCTGCGCTGCGGCTTCAGCGAGACTGGCCGCGTCATGGATGGCGAACACGTCCTGGCGCTCCACATCGGCGGATAGGGACGCGGTGGGCACCAGCGATGGCCCTTGCCGCCCGGCGTACAGTTAGCAGTGGACGCCGCGCAGGATCTGATGGAGACATGCCGCGGCGAGGGTGCCGGAATGTCCACTCAGCCGATCAGTCGCGAGATCGAGGCGCCCCGCGCCCTCGTGCTGGAGGACCGTCGGCAGGTGGTTGACCTCATCGACCTGACGCTCAACCACGGCGTCTTCAACGTGCGAGCGGCGCACGACCTCGACGAGGCTGCGGCGATCCTCGCCGAGTGGCGCCCGGATCTCGCCATCGTCGACATGGACCACGACGACAGCACGGCCCTGATTGGTCGGCTGCGCGCCGCCGATCCTCCGTCGCAGCCGACGACGCCGGCCCTAGCGCTCGCCCGCCGCGGCGATCTCAAGACCGAGCTCCGCGCATTTGAGCTTGGCGTTGATGACATCCTCACGATGCCCTTCTCGCCGGAGGAGCTGCTCGCGCGGGCGATCTCCATCACCCGCCGTACGACCGGATCGAGCTTCCCGATCATCCCCACGATACGGATCGGCGACATGGAGATGGACATCCTCAAGCGCGAGGTGCGGACCGGGGGCTCCGTGATCCACCTCTCCGGCATGGACCAGAGCCTGCTCTACCTGCTCGCCAGCCGCGCCGGCGAGGTTGTGACGCGCGACGAGATCCTCGACGCGATTTGGGGCACCGACTTCGTCGCCGCGAGCAGCATCGTTGATTGGCATGTCCGCAGCCTGCGGATCAAGCTCCAGAACGATTACCGTCGCCCGCGGTTCATCGCGACAGTCCCCGGCCGCGGGTACCGGTTCGTCCCGACTTTGACGGACGCGGGCTGGGAGGGCGCGCCCGCGGCGCTCCCGGCGCCTGAGACTCCGCCGCACTGACGCACCGCGGCGGTCCGCGACGCCAGCCCCGTCACAGTCGAGATGACAGAGCGTCATGACCGCATACCGGCCGGACGCCAAGGTTGCAGGTACGCCCCAGAATGAGTGCCTTTGGCACATCTTGCGGCAAGCCGCGTGTTTGGAAGGCCCCATGCGAGCCATGACGATGCACCACGCTCGGTCTCGATCGCCAACTTCAGCTTCCAGCCGGCGACTATGACGGTCGCCGTCGGGACGACGGTCACCTGGACCAACAACGACAGCGGCAGGGCGAGACGCTTGCGAGCGGGGCGACGTTCAGCCAGACGTTTGCCACGGCCGGAACGTTCGCCTATCACTGCTCAATCCACTCGTCGATGAAGGCAACCATCATTGTCAAGTGACCTGACGATGTGGGCAGTCCCCGCCGCGTATCGGCCGGGCTGGAGCGGGGTTACTTGTTACAGGAGGAGGTTGCAATGATCGGCCGGGTTCTGGAACGGATCCTCGACGCCCAGTCGGGCTGGGCGAAACCACTGGGCGACAGGGCCCACGGGTGGGCGGCGGCGATCTTCAGCCGGATCTTGCCGATCCGGGACTTCCTCGCAGGCACGTGGCTTGGTCATCCCCTCCACGCGCTGCTGACCGACGTGCCGATCGGGGCGCTGACGTTGGTCATCGTCCTCGACGTTGTGGGCCAGCACGCAGCGGCTGATGTAGCGCTGCTCATCGGGGTCTTGTCCATGGGTGCTGCGGCGCTGGCAGGGATCGCGGACTACTCCACGACGGACGGCAAAGCTCGCGTCCGAGCGACGGTCCACAGTTCGCTGATGGTGGTCGCGCTGGTTGTCTATCTCGTGTCGCTCGCGATCCGAGCCAGCGGGCCGAACGACAGGAGCGTGCCGGTCGTGCTCTCGATCGTCGGCTACCTGGTCCTCGCCAGCGGGGCCTTCGTCGGGGGTGACGTCGTGTACGCCCTGGGCAACATGGTGGATCGCCATGCCTGGCGACCGTCAGGCGCGAAGTGGCAGCCGGTCGAGGTGGGCGAGATCCCCGAGGGAACGCTCGTCAAGGCGAAGATGGGTGCCCAGACCCTCGTGCTCGTCCGCTCGGGCGACACAATCAGCGGGCTGCACGACCAGTGCGCCCACGCCGGCGGCCCACTCAGCGAGGGCAAGCTTGCCGACGGCTGCGTCGAGTGCCCGTGGCACGGCTCGCGCTTCGCGCTTGCGACAGGCCGTCGCGAGCGTGGGCCGACGGTCTACGACCAGCCGAGGTACGAGGTCCGGGCTACGGCTGCCGGCGGCTACGAGGCAAGGCGCCTCTCCTAGGCGGGCGACGCGACGCGCTGGGTGAGCGCGTCATGACGGCCCACTGGCCACCCCTGTCCACGTGGACCGCGCCTCCCCGGGCCGATTGGACCTTGGAATGCCGACCTATGGTCATGTCAGCAAGCCCGCCCTGCAACGGAAACTATGGTCTGCCATCGATCGCACGCGAGGGCAACCCACCATAGTCAGCAGGAAGGACGTCGACGACCATGCGAGCTGCCGGGCACAGCGAGGCAGTCGAGATGTACCTCAAGTCGCTCGCCGTGCTCGGAGGCGCCACACGACCGGTCGCCTCCGCCGTCATCGCGCAACGTCTGGACCTGACGCCCGTGGCCGCGAACGAGATGCTCCGGCGCCTCGTCCAGTCTGGGCTCGTCGCGCACGAGGCACGCCACGGCTTCACGCTCACCAAGACCGGGCGCGAGGCTGCGCAGGACGTCATTCGTCGTGAGCGCCTCTGGGAGCGGTTCCTCGTCGATTGCCTCCACCTGGACCCAGTCCGCGCAACAGACTGGGCCTGCCTTCTCGAGCACGCGACGTCGCCCGAAGTGGTTGACGCGCTCGATGCATACCTCGACTACCCGGAGACGTGCCCGCAGGGTCAGCCGATCCCCCGGTCGGCCGAGGCGCCCTTTCGCTGGGACGGTCGCCCACTGGCCGATGTTGAGGTCGGCGAGACCGTCCGAGTCGTCGCCTTCGACGACGAGTCGGCCGAGGTGCTCGACTACCTTCGCCGAGGTGGGCTCGCGGTCGGAACAACTGTCCGGGTCAGCTTCACCGGGCCTCGCCGCAGCCTTGTCGAGCTTGAAGGTCCCCAGGGCCGAATCGTGATTGGGCGCGAGGTCGCAGCAACGATCCAGATTGCGTCGGTCGAGAAGTCGCCCGTGGCCGGTCCCTCGTGAGCGGCGTTCCCCTAACCGACGTCCGCCTGGACCGCGCGCCGATCGGCCAACTAGCCACCCTCGTCCGTCTCTCGGTTGGCGACACGCAGGACAGCATCGATTTGGGACTCGCAGACCAGCTTGCGTTCGAGGGGATCGTCGTCGGCGGGCTTCTGACCCCTGAACGGCGGCTCCCGCTTGGTGGGCCGATCGTCGTCTCGTTGGGACGTGCCCGGTTGGCCCTGGGGCGCGATGTCGCCCGACGCCTCATCGTTCGCGCCGTCGCGACGGACGGCATGGGCGGCCCAGCGGCGTGACCGGATCGCTGACGTCGTCCGGGTGTCATCCGGGCGGGGCGAGCCCCGACCCCCTGCTCAACCGCGGTGCACTGGATGACCGCGTCCCCACCGTGGCCCTCGTCGGCCGGCCCAACGTTGGCAAGTCCACCCTCTTCGCACGGGCCACGGGCAGGTACGCCGAGGCGTCCAACGTGCCCGGCACCACGGTCGTCATCGATCGCCGCCGGGTGACCGTCAACGGACACGCCGCAGATCTCGTCGACCTCCCCGGGACCGTCTCGCTCGCGATGCCTGTCGGTGAGGGCGTGCCCTTCTGGTCGCTCCTGCTCGGATCCCAGCCGGACGCGATCCTCCTCGTCGCCGACGCCGGGGACCTCGCGCGCCACCTTCCACTCGCCCTCGCCTGCCGAGACCTGGGCCTGCCCCTCATCCTCGCCGCCAACCTGGCGGACGATGCGGCGGCCCTTGGGGTCAGCATCGACACGGGGCGCCTCTCCCAGCTCCTCGCCGCACCTGTCCACCTCACCTCGGGCAGGTCCGGTCTGGGCGTGGCCGAGGCGATCGGTGACGCCGTTCGACTTGCCGGTCGCGTCGTTGCTGTGAGGGCGGGCACGTCAAATCCGCGCTCGACGATCCCCGCTCGGGCATATCCATTGCCAGTCGAAGCGGCGATCGACCGGCGGGCCGGCGAGATCGGATCGAGCCGATCGCTTGGTGCCGCAAGCACGCCGTGGCAGCTCGGCGACCTCGTGGCCGAGGGCGCGGTCTCGGCACGTGGTGCCGCGACGCTCGACCTCGCCGGCTCTGTCGAAGTTCCCCGGTGGGAGATCGGACGGCGCTGGGCGGATCAGGTCGTCTCCTCGTCGTCCGGCTCGGCGCACCGCCGGTCCATCGCGGCTCGCCTTGGCGCCTGGAGCATCGCGCCGTGGCCCGGGATCCCGCTGTTTATCGGGATCACGCTCGGCATGCTGCTCGCCATGATGGCGACGGGGACCATGCTCGCTGCGCTGCTCACCACTGCGTGGCAGGCGATCGCCTCGCCCACAATTCGGACGGTGGTGGGTGCCGTGATCCCGGACGCGACGCTGAGCCGCGCCTTGCTGTGGGGCCTCGACGACGGCGTTGTGTCGATGCTCGCCGTGGGGATCCCCTACATCTTCACGTTCTATGTGCTGCTCGCGTTCCTCGAGGATTCCGGGTACCTCACGAGCATCGCCGTCCTCACCGACCGCCTCCTCGGGACCCTGGGTCTCTCCGGCCGCGCCTCCATCCCCATCCTCGCCGCGACCGGCTGCAATGTTCCCGCGATCTACGGCACCCGCCTGCTCGGGTCGCGGCGCGAGCGCGTCCTCGCGTCCTTCCTCATCACGATGACGCCGTGCTCGGCTCGCATCGCCGTCATCTCCGGCGCGCTCGTGCCGTTCGCGGGCGTAGGACCAGCACTCGCCGCCTTCGGCGTCGTCGCCTGCCTCACGCTTGCCGGCGGCCTGCTCGCCAACCGAATGGTCCCGGGCCGGCAGTCGCCCGTCGTGCTGGAGCTCGCCCCCATTCGGCGGCCCATGCTCGGTCATGTCGCACGAAAAGCCTGGTGGCGCTTCGAGTCGTTCGTCCGCGCCGCAGCCCCGCTCATGATCGTCGGCTCGATCGTGCTCGGCTTCCTCTACGAGACCGGCCTGGTGTGGCGGCTGACCCCGATCCTCGACCCGATCACGGTCGGCTGGCTGGGCCTGCCATCGGTCGCCGGGCTTGCGCTCGTCTTCGCGTTCCTGCGCAAGGAGCTCGCCCTGCAACTGCTCGCGACGTTCGCGATCGTGGAGCTTGGGCGAGGGGCGGCGAGCATCGGCTCATTCATGAGCCCGGGCCAGCTCTTCGTTTACGCCGTCGTGACCGCCGTGTCGTTCCCGTGCATCGCTACGCTCGCGACGCTGTCGGGTGAACTGGGGAGGCGCACCGCTCTCCTCATGAGTGCGGGCACGATCGCCATTGCGCTCGTGGCCGGTGGCCTCATCGCGCGAGTGGTCGGGGTGGCCTGACGCGAGCACCCCCGTGCCCCGGTTGCTCACTGAGGTTCACCTCGTCAGTTGCCCCGCCGCCCAAGCCGAAGTCGATCCTCCTGGTTCGGCAGTCCGGCTTTCTTGTTGCCCGCACCGCGCCCGGTTATACTCCCGGTATGAAGACGGCCGTCTCGGTGCCCGACGATCTGTTCGCTCAGGTGGACCGCTTGGCGAAGCGCTCCCGCCGCTCCCGCAGCGAGGTGTACAGCGCGGCACTGCGGGAGTATGTCGCCCGCCACGCGCCCGACGAGGTGACGGCCGGCCTGGACGCCGTACTGGCGGACCTCGGCGAGACCGCCCCCGACTCATTCGCCGCCGCGGCCGCCCGCCGCACGCTCGGCGCCGCTGAGTGGTGATCGCCCAGGGCGAGATCTGGTGGGCCGACCTTTCGGGGCCCGCCCGCTCCGAGCCTGGGTACCGGCGTCCCGTCGTCGTGGTGCAGGGCGACGCGTTCAACGCGAGCTCCCTCCGTACCGTGGTCTGCGTCGCGCTCACGAGCAACCTCCGGTGGACGGACGCACCCGGCAACGTGCTGCTGGCGGCCCGGGCCACCGGGCTCCCGAAACCCTCGGTCGCCAACGTCATGCAACTCGTGACGCTCGACCGCGATGTGCTGACCGAGCGCGTCGGCCGTCTCTCGGCGTCGAGCTTCGAGCTCGTGCTCGCCGGCATCGACACGCTGCTGGGCAGAGGCTGACGCGGGGGTGAGGAAGGCTGCGGCCGCCCTTCAGCCACGCTCGTGGTCGCCAAGACGCGGACCCTCAGCGGCCACCCAAGCGGGACAAAGAGGTCGGTGGCGGAGGTCTCAGACTCTCGCCCCAACCAAACTCACCGATCGTTCCCCGGAGCTCCAGCGGGCCAGCCCGGCATTCATGCCGAGGCGAACAGCCTCGTCGGTGAGTTCGGCTCCATCCGCCGGAAGCCGTGGACGGCGATCGTCTTGAAGATGGCTGTCGCCAGGGCCCGGCGGGCGGGCGCAGCCGACGTGTGGGTCGAGCCGCGCCCCGTCGGGCAGGATCAGCCGGTCGGCGGTTTGTAGACGCCTCGCGCCTTGGCGGCGGCGCTCACGATCATAGACTGCTCGGCCTGGTCGAAGATCTGGTGCGTCTCGAAGCGGGTGATCGCCCCCGTCGCCCCCGCGGCGGCGGCCAGGGCGCTGGCCGCGACGCCGTCGGGCTGGCTCGTGAGCAGAAAGCCGTCGTGCTTGCCGTGCATCCAGTAGAAGCCCTCGAGGGTGCCGCCCACGGACTCCGCGAGGGCCCTCGCCGCCGCCGTCCGGTCGCTGGGGTGCTCGATCATCGCCTTCGCGGCGTCGCCCGTGTACGAGAAGAACGTGATGAACTTGGGCACGTGCGCTTCCTCCCGGCCGTTCTCGCCATTGGCCCGGTGCGAGCGAATGTGGCGAATTCGTGGACGCCGCACCGGTGGGCCCCTGGCCCGTGCCTCCCCGCCGTTCTGCGCAGTGTGCGCCCGTCGCGCGCGGATGGATAGCCCCAGCGGATCGAATCGTCAGCCCAGTTCCCTGTCCACGGCTCGCCTGATCTCCTCGTCGGTGGCCGCGAGACGACGCGCTTGAGCAACCAGCGATATCGCCAGCTCCGCCAGCCGCCGCGTTCGCTCAGGGTCCGACAGCGCCGGCGGGGCGTCGCTCACGGCGGTGCCGCCACCTCGCCGGGTAACGAGGAAGCCCTCAACTTCGAGGGCCGCGTACGCCCGCATCACAGTCCCGGCGGCCACCCCGAGATCCGCGGCCAGCTGTCGGACGGTGGGCAACCGCGTCTGGGGAGCCAACGTGCCGGACTCGATCACGGCGCGCAGTTGGCGACGCAGCTGCTCGTAGGGAGGCGTGGGATCCACCGGGTCGAGTCGGAGCTCGACGGTCACGACCGGCTCCCTGACCCATCGCTCGGGACCAGCACGATGACCGAGAACCGCAGCGCGAGGGTGAGCGCGACGAATGCGATCGCAGCCAGTGCCCAGGAGCCAAGCCCGTAGGCGGTCGTGCAGGCCGCTGCGCCGACGGCGACGGCCGACAGGTAGGACATGCCCGCGAGGGTTGCAGCGGCGACAAGCCCGAGCGTGCCCACGATGCCCTCGACCGTCTGGCGGCGCAGCGCGTCGTCTACGCGGACGAGCTCAGGGTCGGCTCCGTTGCGGGGGCGACGCGTGGTTGCAACCACGCCGACGAAGGCCAGCGCCAACACCGCCAGCACGCCCGCCGCCATGCCAGCCGTGTAGTAGCTGCCGGGGAACGGCCCGGAGGCATGCACCTCCGCCTGCTCAGACTGCGTCTGCCCGTCCCACACAAGGGTTGTGCAGGATTGGGTGAAGGCGCGGGCTAGTCCCGATTCGTCTGCTGTGGCCACCACCGTCGTCCAGGCGCCAACGGCCGCCAGCACGAGCAAGACTCCCGCCGCGGTCATGGCCAATCGCCTTGGGAGGTAGTCGCCCGCTTCGCGACGCTCGAGCCCGGCGATGCCAGCCGTGCGGGCCCGCGTGTAGGTCAGCCGTTGGCCGATCATGACGGCGATGATCACCGCCGCCCCGGCTGCGGCGGGCGCCAGGAAGAGCCCCTGGCCGTAGCGGCCGAAGCTGGCGACGACGACGATCGCGACCCCGCCCACGGCGATGCCGAGGTAGCGCGCCCTCAGCGTCGCGCGGCGCAGGGCGGCGAGTCCCGGGTAGCGCCCCTCGTCGAACGTGATGGTTCGCGAACGGCGGACGCCGAGAACGAGAGCGGCCATGAGCAGGCCGCCGGCAACGACGAGGGGGAGGCCGAAGAGAACGGCTGGGCCGAAGAGGCTGGTCACGTGGCTGGGACTCCTTGTATCACTTGGCTGACACAAGGATGGACGCGGGCATCAGTTGTGTCAAATACCTGATACAAATTCGAGTCGCGATTGACGTCCTAGCGGCCAACTTTCCTGTACCAATCGGCGCGGAAACTCGCAAAATGGCCCCGACGGCCCGCAAGGAACCGTCCTGTGCGTCTCGCTAGACGCAGGCCAGGTCGCGCCTCGTTCCTTGGATGCCGCC
>JANYAA010000321.1 GCA_025355255.1 Chloroflexota bacterium
TGACGAGGACCTGGTCGCCCGATACGGGACATGGCTATGGCTTGCGGGCGGGTTCCCGCCAGCTCCTCCGGTCGTGCGCGTCATCGCCGGCCAACCGCTGCCACTGTTCTCTGCGGTTCTCGACGAGTACGGATCGCTCTACCGGAGGCCGGTGCCGGGTGGCCAGGTCATCGACATCCTGCCGCAAACCCAGTTTCAGGACCACTTCTGAGCGACAACTCCCCGATGGCGCGTCGGTACCATTGCGCCGATTCGCCGTGCGAGCGCGTCGCCCTGGAACTGGCGCGGCGCTTACCCTCCGCGACCGTCCACACGAGCTTCTACGACGCTGAGCGGTTCGGCCATCGCATCAACCCGTTGCGGGTGCGCCTCTGGCCCCTCCAGCGTCGGTTCGGCCCGACGCGCCATTTCCGGTCATTCCTGCCGCTCTCTCCTGCGGGGTTCTGCTGGTTCTCGCGTCGGCCGACATCCGCACCCGGGCCGAGGACTTCGACGCCGCCCTCTTTCGCCAGGCGTGGCGAGAGCTGCTGGCCAGGCTGGGCGTGGACGGCGCGCTCGCCGTGGCTGCCTGACGATCGAGCCATCGTCGGGAGCGCCCGGGACCGTAGGATGGCGCGGTGCGCTACGCCGTCGTTGGTGGGGGAGTCCTGGGCCTGACTGTGGGTCTGCGCCTGGCGCAGCGCGGGCATGAGGTGGTCGTGCTCGAGCGCAACGCGGTCCCGGGCGGGCTGGCGTCAAGCTTCGAGGTTGTGCCCGGCGCGTGGCTGGAGCGCTTCTACCACCACATCTTCCGGACGGACCGGGCGGCGGTCGCCCTGATTGAGGAGCTCGGTCTCGGGGCCCGCCTCCGGTGGCACCGGCCAGTCTCAACGGTCATGGTGGATGGGGTGCCCCGGCAGCTCGACTCGCCGCGCTCCCTCCTGGCGTTTGGCCAGCTCTCCATCCCGAGCCGCCTTCGCATGGCCGCGGCGCTCGGCTTCCTGAAGCTGCTGCCGAGCCCCGGGCCCATCGAGCGGTACGCCGCGGATGCCTGGATGCGTCGAGCGTGCGGGGGCGAGGGTCACGAGCTCGTGTGGCACCCGCTCCTCCGCGCGAAGTTTGGCGCCGCGTACGACGCCGTGTCGATGGCGTGGCTCTGGGCGCGCATTCACGATCGGACGACGGAGCTCGGCTACCTGGACGGCGGGTTCCACCAGCTGTACGCGGCCCTCGTCGACGCGTTGACCGCCGCCGGCGGGACCCTTGTGCTGGGCGCGGGCGTGTCCGTCATCGAGCAGGATGGCAGTGGCGTGGCCGTCGCTTGGACCTCGCCGGATGGCGGTGGCCGGGCGCGATTCGACCGGGTTGTGTCAACGCTTGCGCCGGCGATGACGGCGCGTCTCGCACCCGGTTCCGGTCTCGAGGCGGCCCGTGTCGGTGCCGCGGCGCCACTCGCGGCCCACTGCCTCGTGCTGGCGCTGAACCGGCCGCTCACTGGGATCTACTGGATCGGTGCGGCCGACCGGTCGTGGCCGTTCCTTGCGGTGGTGGAGCACACCGCGCTGCTGCCTGCGGCGTCCTACGGCGGCCGCCACCTCGTCTATCTCGGCGCGTACCGGCAGGCGGACGACCCGCTCCCGAAGCAGTCGATTGACGAGCAGGTGCAGGCGGCTGGCCCGCTGCTACGCACCCTCAACCCGGAATTCGATCCGTCTTGGATCCGCGAGTCGTGGAGCTTTGCCGAGCCGTTTGCCCAGCCGATCGTAGACACCGGCTATCGCTCGAGGATCCCGGGCTTCCGGACGGCGATCGACGGGTTGTTCACGGCAAACATGTTCCAGGTGTATCCGCACGACCGCGGCCAGAACTACTCCATCGAGCTCGCCGGTCGTCTCGTCGCCGTCCTGGAGGGTGGCCGCGAATGACGAGCATCGCAGAAGCATGACCCTGCCCCGGCTCTGGCTCTTCCTCGCCGTGGCGCTGCCGGCGCTTGTCGCGCTCCTCGTGCCGCTGCCCGCCGTTGATCTCGCCTACCAGGTGCGTGTCGGCGAGCAGATCCTGCGCACGGGCGCGATCCCGGCGGCGGACACGTTCACCTTCACCATCGCCGGCGCGCCGTGGACGGACCAGCAGTGGCTCGCCCAGGTGCTGATGGCCCTCGGCTACCGGGCCGGCGGCTGGGAGATGCTGGCCGTCATGCGGGCGGTCCTCGTTTCGGCAACGGGCGGCCTGCTGGTGGTTGCTGGGCTGGCCCGCGGCGCGTCCGCACGGACGTCATCTGTCCTCTCGCTGCTCGCGTTCATGCTCGCCGCTCCGGCGCTGGCCTTGCGGCCGCAGCTGTTCGCGATTGTCGTCTTTGCCTGCCTCCTGGTGCTGGTGGCGGCGCGCGACCGTCATCCGCGCTTGTACCTGGCTGCGCCAGTGCTCGTTGCCGTGTGGGCGAACCTCCACGGCAGCTTTGTGCTTGCGCCGGTCCTGCTGGGGTATGCATGGCTGGACGACGTGGCCCGCGGGCGGCCGGCCGGGCGATCCTTCGCGGTGCTGGCGGCCGGTTCGGCGGCGACGCTCCTGAACCCGTTTGGACCGGCGGTCTGGGCGTATGCCGCCGGTATCGGCGCCAACCCCGTCATCGCTGGCCGGGTGACCGAGTGGCAGCGGACGTCGCCGTTCACGATCACTGGCTTGCTGTTCTACGCCTCCGGCGCCGCCGTCGCGGCCGTGGCGTGGTTCCGGCGGCGGTGCCTCGCGTGGCCGGACGTGGTGTGGCTGCTGGCGACCTTCGCCCTCGGCGCCTGGGCCGTGCGGGGCGTCGCCTGGTGGCCGGCCGCCGCACTGCCCGTGGTCGCCACGGTGTGGGCCGGGCCGGTCCTCCCGATCGAGGGCAACGCGCGTGGCGCCGCGACGGCCCGAAGGCCTCGGCAGAGCCCGCTGAACCTCGTCGTCGCCGGTCTGCTCATCGTGCTGCTGCTCGTCGCCCTGCCGTGGTTGCGCCCCGTGGATCCGCTGACCGGCCGCACGGGGCTGCTCACCTACGCGCCGTCCGGCCTCGCGGCGGCCCTAAGGCCGATCACGCCTCCGGGGACGCGCGTGTTCACTCCCCAGGTCTGGGCATCGTGGTTCGAGTGGGCGGTCCCCGACGCCCGCTACCTCGTCGACGCCCGGTTTGAGCTGTTTCCGGCCGACGCCTGGGCAGATCTGGACACCATCACGAGTGGCGGGGCGGACGCCGCGGCCGTCCTCGACCGGCTGGAGGTCCGGGTCATCGTGCTCCCAGCCGGCTGGGTGTCGCCCGGAGCCGGATGGAATGTCGTGTACGCCGATGCCGATGGGGCGATCCTGTCACGCAACGGTTCGTGAGTGGCCAGCCTCGGCAGTGAGAGGCGAAGCGGTCAGGCGGGCGTCGTGACCCAGTAGCGCTCTGCGGCGCCGTTGGGCACCTGGCCCAGATCGGCAACGCGAGCGGCATAGCCGCGCACGGCGTCGGCCATCTCCTTCGTGCCGCCGAATAGCCGGTCCATCTGGCTCTCGTACAGCGCGATGCCGCGGATCTTGCGCTCAAGCTGGTCGCCCACATCGGCGAGCTCCGCCTCCAGCGACACGCCCGCGGGCAGCCTCGGGAGTCCGCCGTCGGGCAGATCGTCAAGGCGGCCGAAGTCCTCCCACCATGCGTATGGGAAGTCCTCGTAGAACACCACCCGCCCAATCAGCGACGGGTTGCCCATCACGCGCGACGGCTCGTCTGAGAGCAGCGCGATGCCCGCGTCACGCGCCAGCTGGTGGTCAACGTGGCCGCCAATGCCCATCGGCAGGTAGACGCGGGAGACCTCTAGACGCGCCAGCTCGCGGCGGAGCAGGTCCACGGGCGCCGGGTCGTCACCACGTGGCGCGCCCAGCAGCTGCTCATCGCCCTCGTAGCCGCGGAACACGGCGTCCGGGAGGTCAAGCCAGATGATCGACGTCTCGGCGAACGCGGCAAAGCGCTCGTCCTCGAGCCGCCGCTCGGCCATGGTGTCGCCAGCCGCCGCCGCCTCCATGCGCTCGGTTGTGAGGATGGCGCCCTGAGGGGCCACATCGTCCATGATGGGCTGCCCGGCCAGCGACTGGTTGTGGATCTGCGCCCGGCGATACCAGGAGGACCGCTGCCAGAAGCGCTTGGCGGCAGCATCCACGTCAGCCTGTGTGGCGTCCAGCCGGTCCTTGGCGGCGGCCCAGGGCGCGGCGTCTGCGTCCTCCGGGAAGTCGGCCGCCAGGTGGGCGCGGTTGAACGCCTCCGAAGCCGGCCAGATGGCCTTGCTGCCGAAGCCCAGCGCCTCGCGCTGGTACGGCGTCAGGCGCTCGGCATTCCCGGTCCCTGAATACAGGGTCAGTATCACGACGCTCTGGCCCAGCTCGCGCAGGCTGGCAATCAGCCCGCCGCAGGAGAGCGCAACGTCATCCGGGTGCGGGGCGACAAACACGTGGGTCATGGCTGGCCGAGTATAACCGTCAGCGGGATGCGCCTTGCGGCGGCTCTTGATCGCTTGGCGCCTACGACGCCTTCGGGGTGGGCGTGGGCGCCGGGGAAGCGGTTGGCGCGGGCGTGGCAGACGGAGCGGGCGTGGGAGACGGAGCCGGCGTTGCCGTGGCGCTGTACGACGGTGCCGTGGTTGGGCTGGCCGAGGGCTTGGGCGTCGGCGCCGGGGTTACCACCGGCGTGGGCGTGGGGAGGATGTGGCTGACCAGACCGCCGTTGCCCAGCAGCAGAGCGTTGGCGAAGACGATGGCGAACAGCGCAACCAGAGCAATTACGAAATAGGCGGACGCGCGGTCGTCCACACGAACGGCCTGCTCGGACACGGACGGGGCTGCTGGGGCGGCCTTCGGCAGGCCGCGGTGGCGGCGTCCACCAGCGGCGGGGGCTGACGCGGGAGCGCCAACTACGGCTCCATCGGCTCCAGCGGAGCCAGCGGCTGTCGCACCTTCGCCCTCGT
>JANYAA010000212.1 GCA_025355255.1 Chloroflexota bacterium
GGTTGGCGGTATGCGCGCCTCCATCTACAACGCGTTCCCCGAGCAGGGCGTGGACGATCTCATCGCGTTTATGCAGGAGTTCGAGCGCCGCAACGGCTAGCCTGATTGACGGAGGGCCCTGACTCAGCCCTGACTCAAGGAGCGGTGCTGCCCGCGGAGCTTGAGCGCCGAAACTGCCCGTGGGCCCCGAACGCTGGAGGCCAGGCGAGCCGCTGAGTCAGGGCTGACTCACGAGGCTCCGCGCGCGACCTTGCGCGCAACCGGATCCACGTATGTGCACGGCACCACGCTCACGCACTTGCCGCAGACCTCCGCCAGACTGTGCTGCTGGTGCAGGGCGGCGTTCTCGAGGCAGAGCTCGTAGCAGGCGTGGCGGTCAAACCCGTCAAGCGTCAGCGCGTGCACCGGACAGTTGTCCACGCAGTCCGTGCAGGACCGGTCGTAGGTGTAGAGACAGGCGGGCTGCGATGAGCGCGGCGTCGCCTCGAGCGGCGCGCTCGTCACGAGCGTCCCCAGGCGCCCAGCGCTGCCGGCCGCGGTGATCAGCATCTGGTGGAGCCCAAACTGGCCCAGCCCGGCGATGTATGCCACGTGCTTGTGGGACCAGTCGCTCATCAGCATCTCGGCGTCGAAGTTGGCCGTGGCCGGTTGGACGGCGGCGTCGAAACCCCGAGCCCGCAGACCCTCGGCCAGACGCTGGTTCACCGCGCCAACTAGCGCGTTCGTCTCCACGTAGGCCACAGCCCACGGCTCCGACGCCAGACGGTTGGGTCGGTTGCTGCGCGGCACATCCCGCTCGAACGGCAGGAAGTACGCGATCACGGACCGTGCGCCGGGGAGCAGCTCCTTCGGGGTGGTGTGGGAGGCGCGCACGATCTGCTTGAGCTGCGGGAAGAGCGGGTCGTCCGCCGAGGCGTAGGCGACGAGCGGCGGCCGCCAACGCGTCACGCTCCCTTCGCGCGCCTGCGCCTCGGCGATGGCGGCAGCGATCTCCTGCGCAATCCATTCCTTCATGTCGTCACGATAGCGATGATCAGTGTGCTGGGCAGGCACATCGGCCAGACGAGCCCTCTCGGGTCACGTCGAGGCTAGGCGGCCCCTCCGGCGCGCTCCGTGCTTGCGGCGAACTTGCGACGATACGCGGCGGGAGTCATGCCAGTTGTGCGCTTGAAGAGCCGCCGGAAGAACGTCGGGTCTTCGTATCCAACGGCGTAGCCGACGTCATCCACGGGCAGGCGTCCCAGCTCAAGCAGCTCTCGCGATCGCTCCACCCTCAATCCATGGACATGCTCTATCGGCCGGCGCCCGGTTGCTGCGGCGAACCGGCGGGCGAACGTGCGCGCGGTCAGTCCCGACCGCTCCACCATCGCCGTGACCGGATTGGGCGTGTCAATGCGCTCGCCAACCCACGCCAAGCAGTCCGCAATGATGCGGTCATCCGTCCGGATTCGGCGGGACATCGCGGCGAACGGGAGCTGGCCGTCCTCGTGGCCGCCAAACAGGTAGACCCGGGCGGTTCTCGCTGCATGCTCAGGACCGCACAGGCGGCCAATGAGGTGGAGCGCGAGATCCTGCCAGGACGTGACCCCGCCCGCGGTGATGATGCCGTCGGCCTCGTGCTCGACGTCCAAGATTGCGCCCGGCCGGAAGACAACGCGCGGATAGGCCTCCGCAAATAGATCGGCGTAGGCCCAGTGGCCGGCACACGTGCGCCCGTCAAGGAGGCCTGCCTCCGCCAGCAGCACGGAACCGGTGCACACCGAGGTGACCAGTGTCCCGCTATGGCGCATGCGGCGCAGCCAGGCTGTCTCGGCCCCGTACATGCCGGTGGGCGGCGTACCGATCGGCGTGTACATATCGCAGACAACGACGGCATCGGCGCGCGCCACGTCGGCCAGAGCTGCGTGCGGCTCCACGATGATGTTGCCGAAGCACCGCAGCGGCTCCGCCGTCGCCGCCACAATCCGAACATCCAGTAGCTCGGCACCAGGTTGGGCGGCCGTCATATCAGGCCACATCGGCCCAACGGTGGTGAGGACGTCGTACAGCCCGTAGAGCACGGAGGCAGACGACTCTGGCGTAACCAAGATGGCGATGCTGGGACGCGTCGATGTCATATTTGCCCCGGTCTGGTTGAATCTGACTCTTCCAGCATGGCAGGCCTCCGAAGACACTGCAATGCACCTGCGGTTCGCGTGGTGCGGACCCGTCCCCAGGAGATGACAAGTGCCGATCAGCGCCACCTCGCTCGCCACGCTCCGCACCGCCGTGCGCGGCCGGATCGTCCTGCCGGGCGATGCCGATTACGACGAGGCGCGACGCGTCTGGAACGGGATGATCGACAAGCGGCCTGCATGCATCGTTCAGGCGGCCGACATCGCGGACATCGCGCCGGTCCTTGGCGTCGCCAGAGCGTCTGGCGTCGCGCTCGCGATCCGCGGAGGCGGCCACAATGTGGCTGGCAAGGGATCGGTGGAGGACGGCATCGTCCTGGATATGGGTGCGCTGCGGGGCGTGACCGTGGACGCTGTCGAGCAGCTCGTGCGCGTGGAGGCTGGGGCGACACTCAGGGATGTTGACGCCGCCACCGAGCCGCATGGCCTGGCGGTCCCTCTAGGGGTCGTCTCC
>JANYAA010000391.1 GCA_025355255.1 Chloroflexota bacterium
CGCTCGCCGACGGACAGCTGCCAGACCTTTGCCTCTGGGTGAACGCGCAAACCGTTTGCGTCGGCCAACTGCGCGATCTCGTCAGCCTTGCGCCGCAGGTCAAGCCGGAAGCGCGGATGATCAAGGCCAATCAGGATGTTCTCGGTGACGGTCATTGATTCAACCAGCGTGAAGTGCTGGTGGACCATCCCCAGGCCCGCTGCAATCGCGTCGCGGGGCGAGCGGAACGCGACCGGTTCCCCGTCGATCAGGATCTCCCCGGCATCGGGCTGGTAGAGCCCGTCGAGGATGTTCATCAGCGTGCTCTTCCCGGCGCCGTTCTCGCCGAGCAGGGCGTGCACTTCGCCGCGGGCGAGGTCGAAGTCGACGCCGTCGTTGGCGACGACGCCAGGAAACCGCTTGACGATCCCGCGCAGCTCGACGGCCGGCACCTCGTCGAGGGCCGGCCGTCCGCTTGCGGTCAGGATGTGCGCACCGGTGCTGGAGGGCGCCTCGCGCATGCGCTCATCACCCTCCGGCATCGGCAATCGAAAGGACCTAGTTGCTGAGCTTCGGCAGCTGGGCGTTGATGCCCGCGTTCCACCAGTACATACAGGTCTTGCATGTATTGCCTGGGGCGCCTGGCGGGAACTGGTCGAGATCGGACTGGACGAGCTTCCCGCCGGCGGCGAGGAGTTGCTTTCCGGTGTTGTCCGTGAGCGGACCGGCGAAGACGTCGAACCGGCCGAACGTGCCGGCGAGCATCTGCGCCAGCGTGTCCTTGACCTTCTGCAGGTCCGCGGCCGGCAGGTCGGCGACCCCCTTGCGGATCGTCTCGCCGTTCATGAATCCGTAGAGCCCGAGGCCCCCGGATTGGGCGTCGAAGTACTCGTAGCCGGCCGTGTAGGTCTTGGACTTCACAAGCTCGGCGATGCGCGCGTACTCCTTGCCCCACACCCAGTAGGGCGTGGTGAGGCAGGCGTCAACCTTGCACGAGGCCGGGTTGTCGTAGGTCACCGCCCATTTGCCCTTCTCCTGGGCGACGTCGGCGTTGGCGCCGGTGTCAGCCCCGGTGAAGACCACGTCCGCCCCCGCGTCGAAGAGGGCGGTCGCGCCGGCCTTCTCCTTGATTGGGTCGTGCCACGTGTTGATGAACGCGACGTCCATCGTGCACTCGGGGCATGTCAGCTTGACGCCGCGCATGATGGCGTTGCCGAGACGGAGCTCCTCCGGGATCGGGAACGTCGCCATGTAGCCGATCTTGGTGATCCCGTCCTTCTTGGCGCGGGAGCCCGCGATCATGCCGGCGAGATACTTCATGTCCTCGATGGCGCCCATGAGGTTGCCGAAGTTCTTGCCGTTGCTCTTGTAGCCCGTCAGGTGGAGGAAGGTCGTGTCCGGGTAATCAGTTGCGACTGTCTCCATCGGGTCCATATAGCCGAACGACGTGCCGATGATGAAGTTGAAGCCCTTGCGGGCGAGCGAGCGGAACGTCTGCTCGGAGTCAGCGCCCTCGGGCACGTTCTCGATGTACGCGACATGGGCGTCCGCGACGTGCTCGCAGAGGTACTGGAGACCCTCGTAGTGGGCCTGGCTCCAGCCGCCGTCGTCGTGCGGTCCGATGAGCACCATGGCGACGTTGAACTTGCCGTCGACAATCTCCGGGATCTCTGTCCCAGACGCGGCGCCCGCCGTGCAGCCTGTCGCCGCAGTGGGCGTGGCCGCAGCGGTCGTCGCGGGCGTAGCCGCGGTGGTGGCCGCAGCGGTCGTCGCGGGGGCCTGCGTCGCAGCAGGGGTACCGGACGCTGCCGGGGTTGCGGCGGACCCGCCGCATGCGCTGACAACGAGTGCGCCCG
Source organism: Chloroflexota bacterium (assembly GCA_025355255.1). GTDB lineage: Bacteria > Chloroflexota > Limnocylindria > Limnocylindrales > CSP1-4 > CAIXZV01. Next base: position 1,836 of record JANYAA010000391.1, read on the forward strand.
CCATCAGCAACGTCATCAACCGACTCGTTCGTCCGACCATCGATAGAACTCCTCCACTCCGCGAATGCCTTCTCAACACGCCCGGGCGGCACGTCACTCCGCCGGTCCTGGCAGGGAGCCATAATAGGGCGCCGGGGGGAGCGCGAGGACGTGCGCACGCAAGCGCGCGGGAGCCGATTGGGGCGCGAGTCGGGGACGATTTGGCGAACATCGCTGCGTGTTGCGCGCAGCGCTGACATCCAGCGCGCAGCGTGTCCGGAGCTGCGCCCGCGCGGCCCTGCGGCTCCGGCTACCATCGCGGAGATGTTTCAGCGAACCGTGCTCCCCGACGGACCACGCGTGATCTCGGCCCGGCTGGCCGGGTCGCGCTCCGTGTCGATAGCCGCCTACGTCCTCGCCGGATCCCGCCAGGAGACCCAAGCCGAAGCCGGCGTGGCGCACTTCATGGAGCACCTGACCTTCAAGGGCACAGACGCGTATCCCACCAGCCGAGCGATTTCGGAGGCGATTGAGGGCGTGGGCGGGTCCGCCAACGCCGCCACGGACCGGGAGTCCACCGTGTACTGGGCGCGGGTCCCGCTCCGTCGGGCCGCCACGGCCGTACAGGTCGCGGGCGAGCTGATCGTGCGGCCCACGCTGCGCGACGCGGACATCGACCAGGAGCGCACCGTCATCATCGAGGAGATCCGCTCGTATCTCGACGATCCCGCCGAATACGCGCAGATGCTCATGGCCCAGGCGATGTTTGGCGAGGGAGCGCTTGGCCGGGAGATCTGCGGCGATGAGGCGGGGATCCGCGCGCTGCCCGCCTCGGCCATCCGCGAGTTCTGGGAGGCTCGCTACCGGCCGGCCAACACGGTTGTGGCGATCGCGGGCGACATCGCCCACGAGGAGGCCGTTGCGCTGGTAGCCGACGCCTTTGGCTCCGGCACCGGTGCGCTTGGCGGCTTTGCGCCGGCACCCTCGCTGCCCGCCGGTTCGCGCGTCCTCCTCGGCAAGCGGGCGACATCGCAGGCGCAGCTCGCTATCGGCCTGCCAGCCTTCCGCCGTGACCATCCCGACACGTGGACGCTGTCGGTGCTGAACGCCGTCCTGGGCGACGGGATGTCGTCCCGGCTGTTCCTTGGCGTCCGCGAGGAGAAGGGGCTGGCCTACGACGTCTCGTCGGGGCTGGTGGAGTACGCCGACGCTGGCGCCCTGGAGATCTCCGCAGGCGTTGACCCGGCGCGGCTCCCGGCGGCTATCGAGGCCATCCTGGCCGAGCTCGCACGCATGGCGCAGGACCCCGTGCCAGCCGAGGAGCTTGCCAAGGCCAAGGCGTACATTTCAGGCGGGCTGGAGTTGCGCATGGACGACACGCGACACCTGGCGTCCTGGGTGGGTGGCCAGGAGGCGCTGCACGATCAGGTGCTCAACCTTGACGAGGCGCTGGCGGCGGTCGAGACGGTGACCTCTGAGCAGATCCTGCGGGTCGCCCGAGAGATCGTGGTTGACGATGGCCTCAGGATGGCCGTGGTGGCCCCGGCCAAGCATCTGCGGTCCCTCGACCGCCACCTGCGGCTGCCGCGATGAGCTCCCGCAACGGCCATCCTCGTCAGGACGATGGGCTGTTCGCGAACCAGGAGTTGAGCGGGGGCGTTGGCGCCCAAACCACCAATGAGACAGGCGAGGCAGGGGAGGCCGGACAGCCCGCTGAGCCTGCAGAGCCCGCCGGGGTGTTGCCGGTGGCCATCGAGGCCGAGCCAGCCGAGATGCCTACACCGGGCAGACGCAGCCCGTCGCTGCGTGTGGCCTCGCTGCACTTGCGGATGGGCCAACACGCCTTGGCCCGGGCGGAACTTGAGGCCTTTGCAGGCCGTGGCCGTCTTGATGAGCAGGCCCTGCTCGACTTGGCGGAGGTGCGATGGCGCTCGGGCGATCTTGTGGGTGCCACGGAGGCGGCTGCGGCCCTGCTTGCCGGGGGCCACGAGCCGCTGCTGGCCCTGGTGATCGCCGCCGAAGGTTTCGCCAACACGGGCCGGACGACCGAGGCGCGTCGGCTGGCGCTGCGTGCGGTCGCACTCGCCGGTGACGGGCTGGAGTCGGTCTTTGCTGGCATGCCCAGCGGGCGGGTCTGGCCCGATGGGTCAGTCTCAGGTGAGGCCAAGGCCGTTGAAGCCGGCGTCGCCCAGGCCGAGGTCGCCGAAGGGGAACCTGGGGGTGATCTGGAACTGGCCACCCTTGCCATGCCCAGAGCGGCCATCGCCGAGCCCGCGCCCGCGCTCACCTCCGCCGGCAACTTGCCGCCCCATCTCGCCGCCGATGCGGCGGTGCCGTCGCCGTCGCCCGCAGACAGCGCAATCGCCGCTGCTGCCATCGCGATGGAGCACGGGCGCATCGACCAGGCGTCGCTCCTCTTCGGGCTCGCGCTGCGTCTTGACCCGGGATCTGCCGCCGAGGTCCTCGTCCATCTCGACGCGCCCACGAGCGACCCGCGCCTCGCGCTCGTTGAAGGCGATGCGCTGCAGCTGCTCGGACGCCAGGCGGAGGCCCGCGAGGCCTTCATCCGCGCCAGCGGCCACCTCTTCGGGTCCGACACCAGCCTCTGAGGCAGCCAGCGCGTCCGCGGGCTCGCAGCAATCGACCGCCTCGCGCTATTCTCGCCCCCCGGTGCCACGCGTCCGCCCCCAATCCCGGCTGGGTGCGCGGTGCCGCGTCCCGTTCATACCCCACTCGCGACCCCGGCGTCGGCTGGTCGCAGCAGCGCGAAGAGGCCCCCGAGACCCATGGCTGAACTGCAGCGGACCCTTCTCCTCGTCAAGCCCGACGGCGTGCAGCGCCAGCTCGTCGGCCGCGTGATCACCCGCTTTGAGGAGCGGGGCCTCAAGATCGTCGGCCTGAAGCTCGTGCATGTGGACCGCAAGCTGGCCGAGACGCACTACGCCGTCCACAGCCAGAAGCCGTTCTTCAAGGGCCTGGTTGACTTCATCACCTCCGGCCCGCTTGTGGCGGCCGCCCTCGAAGGGCCCAACGCCATCGCGATTGTCCGCGCAATGAACGGCGCCACGCGACCGCACGAGGCTGCTCCGGGCTCCATCCGCGGCGACTTCGCCGTGGAGACCGCACAGAACCTCGTGCATGCGTCGGATAGCCCGGAGAGTGCTGCGGCCGAGCTGGCCCTGTGGTTCGCCCCAGCCGAACTGCTCAGCTACGAGCGCGAGATCGACCGCTGGGTGCTGGCTCCGGCCGAGTAGCGGAGTAGCCTCGCCGGCGCGCATCCCAGCGCAGCAGGCCCCACCGCCAGCCAGACGGGCTAGTTGCCCTCGAGCCCCACGGGCGGACCGCCGCCGGTGTCCGATGCGGCCCGGTTCACGTCGAGCCCGCCGTACGCCACGACGGCGCTCAGCAGCGCGAGCAGGAGCACGGCCGCGGAGAGCAGCTCCGTGCGCCCACGCCGCAGACCGGCGGCAGAGGGAACTACAGCCCGTCCGCGCTGTGCTGCTGCGCGCAGGCCCGCACGAGTTCGATCGGCTGCGCTGCCGGCGCTTCGCGGCCGCATGCTGCCGACGGCCATCGACGTCTCGACGCCCTGGCCTGGATCTGGCGTGACGTCGCCTGCGGGGCCCACAGCATCCAGGACGGCGTCCACACCCCGCCCGGCTGCCTGGCCCGGGTTGTCGCGGCGCGCCCGCCCGAGGCGGCCACCCGTCGCTTGGACTCGGGTGCCGAAGTTGGGTCGAAAGTGCTCAGGCTCTGCACGGTGGACGTTTGCCGCCGGCCGGCCAAGGCCCAGCTGCAGCACGCGCACGTATGTCGGCAGCGTCAGGAAGCCCGCCACCATTAGCAGCGTGGCCCACGGGTCAGCAACGGCGGCCTGTGGCAGCATGGCGCGGACCTCGAAGCTCACCCAGCCAGGCAGCCCAAACGTGGCGACCGCCACGATCACCAGAGCTACAGCAAGCACCGGCGCGCGTCGCGCCCAGCCGCGGAGCTCGGGGATGGCCTTGGTGGCAAACCGATCCTCCACGACCGCGCTCCACGCGCCGAGCGCCGTCTTGGAGACGAGCACCACCACCAGCCACGCCCTGGCAGGACCCCATGTGATCGGATCCAGCGCTGCGAGGGCGACAACGGCGAAGGCCCCATCGGCAGCGATCAGGTACGCCACGCCATGGCGCAGGTCGTCGGTGATGAACGCCGCCAGCGCTGCCCCGCCAAGTCCCACGAGAGCCAAGATCACGAGCGCGGCGCGCTCGGCGTCAAGCGGAACGGCCAGCGGCGCAAGCAGGCCGTTGGCGACCGCGAGCGCGGCGACCGTCAGCGGCAGCGGGATCCACGCCGCTACAACGGGCAGGCCGATAGGCTGCGTGACATCGGCAAGGCGCGCAAGGCGCAGATGAAACGGCACGGCGCCGAATCGGACCGCCACCACCAGGCCCAGGCCGAGGCCCGCCAGCCCAGCGGTCGCGGCCGCTGGGCTGGCGTTCTCGGGGAGGACCGCAGACGGGTCAGCAGAGACGATGCGCGTGACCACCTGGGTGACGACCGCGGCAGCGGCGACGACGACGCCCGTCATCAGGCTGGCGCGCAGTTCACTGAGCGCAGGAAAGGCGCGGCCGGGGCGTCGACGCGCGAGCACCAGCGGGATCGCGGCAAGACCGGTGCCAGCGGCCCCAGCGGCAGCCACCATGGGCTGAGAGGCTGCCAGCGCCACGGTGGTGCCGCCTGCTGCGACCAGCATGGCCGGCAGCAGACCGTCCAACTCGCTGAACCCGCCAAGCAGCCAGGCCATGACCGCAAGCAGGGCGCCCATCGACGCGACGAGCGTGACAACCAAGCGCAGGTAGGCGCCGGGGAGGAGCGACCCAGCCAAGGCGCTTCCCTCGGGGATGGACACGTCCAGACCTGGAGCAGGCGCGACGGACCCGGTGCCCGCAGCTGCGAGACCGGCGATCAGCAGCAGACCGAGGACGCCGCCGAGTGCGGCTGCTCGCCCAACTCGGCCGCCCAGCGGCAGCGCGTACGCCGTCCCGGCGGCACCCGCCGCGGCGATGATCAGGATCAGCGCAATGGTCACGCCCCATCCACCCGATGGGCGTCAGCCTGCGACCGGTGTGCCACCAGCTCGTGCCCCTGCGGTTCGCGCAGCGCGAAACCGGCAGTCTGCCGGAGCATGACCGATGCGATCGCCGCAAGCGCCGCCCCGCCTCCCGCAACCAGCACCCCGAACGCGACGGCCGCCCCGCGGTCGGTGCCGCGGCCGACTGCCGCAACGGCAAGCTCGGCCGCGATGACCAGGAGCATGGCGCCAAGACCGAGGCGGAGCCCGTCGCGCGGCGCGAGGACTGGCGACGCCGCCACGGCGACGATCGCAAACGCTGTGCCGAGGGCCGCGATAGCAACCGGCGAGCCGGCTGCGAGGGCTGCCCCTGCGATAGCTGGCGAGGCGTCCCCGCCGACAGCCGCAAGCTGGGCGACCAGCGCCAGCGCCGCAAACCAGCCCGCGACGAGCGCCACCATGGCCACCGCAGCACTGCCGGGCAGCCTGAGCGCCGACCGCTCGGTGGCGCGGGGGGCGTCGCGCACTGCCACCCAGAGGAGCCACCCGGCAAGGGCGGCGCCCGTGGCGCGGGCGACAACGGCGGCAGGATCAGACAGCGGGTCGCTGACAAAGGCGGCGGCGAACGCGGCGCCAGAAGCGCCGAGGACCGCGTGCCGTGGATTTGGGGCGGCTACGGCAACCACGCCGCCAGCGGCGACCGCAATCGCCAGCAGGACCAACAGAGCCGTCACGCCGGGGGTCTCCTACGGCGCTGGCGCGCCGAGGCCCGGGTAGGCCGGCGTCGGCAGGATCCCAACGGTTGAGATGGGCCAATAGCGGACGAACGCCCGCCCGATGACGCTGGTTTCGGCGATGGGCCCGAAGACGCGTGAGTCAGCCGACTTCTGGCGATGGTCGCCCATCACGAACAGCTGGCCCGCGGGGATCACCCAGCTGGCCTGGTCCGACGACGCCGTGGTGGGCTCGTTCACGCCCGCCGAATTCTTGTAGGTGTAGGGCTCTTCAAGCGCGGTGCCGTTGATGTAGACGCCGTCGTCGCGGACCTCCACGCGGTCGCCGGGCAGCCCGATGACCCGCTTGATGAACGGGGTCGAGTCGCTCTCCCAGGTCTGGGGCGGCGTGAAGACGCTGATGTCGCCGCGCTTGTAGCGGTCGAAGCGGGGCGTGAGCTTGTCCACCAGCACGTACTGCCCGGGCTCGAGGGTCCGCTCCATCGAATTCTGCTGAACCTGGTAGGGCTGGGCAACAAAGTTCTGGATGACGAAGAAGATGACGAGGGTGAGCACCAGGGTCTCGACGACTTCGACGAGACAGCCAAGGCTTGAACGGCGATCCACCCGCGGAGTATAGGGACGGGGAGGCTGCCACGCAGTTTGCGCCTAACCGGGCTCCCGTCGGGCGAGCGGGCCGAGTGGCCCAAATGACTGGTCTGGACTGCATGGACCGCTCACCAGGGTGCATGGCATCCGCTGGGGGCCGGATGGAGTTTGACCCGCCAGCACGGCCGCGAATACACTCCGCGGGTCGGCCTGCGTGCTCCCATGAGTGCCGAGCATCGGCTGGCAGACTGTTCTCGCTGTCCCGCATCCGCGCTGCGTCTCGCTGCTCGCGCCTGCGGCAGGCTGCGCACCAGATGACACGTTGTGGCCCAATCACCCTTGCACAGGAGGCACTGGGAACCTGATGGCGCAAGCCCTCCACTGGATTGTCCCGATCGCGGGTATCGCCGCGGTCCTGTTTGCGCTCTACCTGGCGCGCGATGTGCTCTCCCGCGACAAGGGCCCGCAGGCCATGCAGGACGTGGGCGACATGATCCGCGAGGGCGCTGACGCCTTCGTCAAGCGCCAGTACACCACCATCGCCGTGCTCGCCCTGGTGGCAGCAGTGGTCATCGGCATCGTCATCGCGCTCGTCGAGAACAAGTCCGTCGCGGACGTCCCGGCCCTCGCCGGCGCCCCGATCGGCATCCTGACGGCCATCGCCTTCCTTGTGGGCGCCGCATGCTCGATGGCCTCCGGGATCATCGGCATGACCATCAGCGTGCGGTCGAATGTGCGCACCGCCGCAGCCGCCCGCCGCAGCCTCGTCGAGGCGGTGCAGGTCGCGATGCGCGGTGGCGCAGTCTCAGGCTTCCTCGTCGTCGCCCTCTCCCTGCTCGGCGTCTGGGGCATCTTCACGGCCTATCAGGCGCTGTTCTCGGACATCGGCATCAAGGACGCACCCTTCGTCATCGTCGGCTTCGGCTTCGGCGCCTCTTTTGTGGCGCTGTTCGCCCAGTTGGGCGGCGGCATCTACACCAAGGCGGCAGACGTGGGCTCCGACCTTGTGGGCAAGGTTGAGAAGGGCATCCCCGAGGATGACCCCCGCAACGCAGGTGTGATCGCGGACCTCGTGGGCGACAACGTCGGCGACTGCGCCGGCCGTGGTGCCGACCTGTTCGAGTCCACTGCTGCCGAGAACATCGGCGCGATGATCCTGGGCGTCGCTGCCTACACGATCGCGCTGAACTCCGGCTGGGCCAACCCCGAGAACTGGATCTTCTTCCCGCTGGTCATCCGCGCCTTCGGCCTCCTGTCCAC
>JANYAA010000009.1 GCA_025355255.1 Chloroflexota bacterium
GGGCTCCGGGTCTGGATCGGGTGCGGCCGCGGGTGCGGCGACAACGGCGGCTGCCGGTGATGCTGACTCCCGGCGCTGACGGGCGAGCTCTGCCAGGGTCTTGGCCCTCGGTACATCGGCGTCGGCGGCATCCTCCATCGCCCAGCGCTCCTCGAACACAGGGGCGGCCACGTTGAAGGCCCGACGCAGCGCCATCGACTCGGCGCACTTGATCGCCATCTCCTCATCGTTCTTGGCCCCGGCCGGGTAGCGCCCGGGGTAGACGGTGGGCCGGCTCATGTCCTTGCGCCAGACAGACGCGGTGCAGCGCCAGTAGCGGTCGACCTTCTCGGGGATCGTGACCTCGATGCCGTCGAACACGCCGGAGCGGTGGGCCACCCACAGCAGCCCGTCGCGGGTGACGAACGGCTTGCCCTCCACCATCACCAGGTGACGCAGCATCGGGTCCAGGTCGTACCGGCTGGCGATGGCCAGCGTCAGTTCGCGGATCTCTGGCGTGAGCTTGTCGAAGCCGAGCGCCTTGATGAGCGCCAGCTCGCGCCTCGCGTCCGTGCTCTGCGTGGTCGCCGGGATCATGTCCGTGGTCATTCGCCTGCCTCCTTGTCCGCGGTCACGCGCATTGGCCGAAAGCCCGCCCGCGTCACCGTGTGCAGCCCGACGAGCGCAGCGCGCTCCGTCTCGGGCACCATCTCGATCAGTGCGGCGCCCAGCGCCTTCCAATCCGTCTCGGAGCGGTCCCTGGTGCGCTTCCACAACACGCGGAACCCCGGTCCGGTCATCACCGCGGCATCGGCCATGCGCGCCTGGACGGCCGCCACCAGCCGCTCCTCATCGCCCTCCATGCGCTTGATCTGGCCGCGGAGCTCGATCAGCGCCCGGACGGCCTCAGCCGTGTCGTCGTCTGCCGCGATCTCGCTGCCGTCGTCTGCCGGGTGGTCGCGGCGGATGCGCGCCGCGTCACGGCTGAACGGGCCGCCCTCGGCCAGCCGACGGCGGAAGTCGTCGGCCACGGCCACGAGGTCCGAAAACAGGTCCGGGTCATAGGCCACGCGGAACGGCGGCAGCAGCCCGTCAGGGGTCAGCACGGACACGTCTGCGGCGGGGTACCCGGCGCATCCCAACTGCCACTGGACCTGTGCCTCGACGTCCTGCGGCAGCCCGTCCGCGAACCGGCCGCGCGAGGTCGTGAACTTGCACTCGACAAGCAGGCGCTCGCCGATGACGCGGGCATCGGGGCTGGCGGCCGCCCAGGTGATGGCGGGGTGCCCGACCATCGCCCGGAAGCGGGCCGTGCGGCTGCCGGTCAGGGCCTCGTATTCCGCGAGGTTGAGGTCCTCGAGCAGGCTGCCCATGCGCATCCGCACGGTCGGCGGCTCGGGCTCTGCGCCCATCTTGGCGTCGGCGAGGTCCGCCTCACACGAGTACGGGCTGATCCCCAGGAGGACCGGCAGGTCCGTCCCGGTGATGACCGTGCGCCGGAAGTCCAGCCACTCGGGCGACCCCTGCCGGACGGCTATGCGGACTGGTGCTGCCAATGTGCTTCCTCCTCCGCCCGCGATCCCGTGCGGGCTACTTGCCCTAGACGCGGGCGCGGTTCATGTCGCAGGTGGTCCCGGCGGGGTGCGTGTCCTTGCAGCTCGGGCACGTCCTCGGCTTGCCGATGGGGTGCCCGGCGCGGAACGGCTCGGCCGCAAGGAAGTAGCGGGCAACCCTCGAGGTCCCGTTCGCGGTCCCGACCTGCACCAGCTCGGAGCGCACGACGATCCCCGCCTCGCGGAGGTCCGCGACACGGGCCGCGAGCCGAGTCTGGTGGAGCTCGCGGTGCGCCTCGCCGTCGGTCAGCCCCTCGGCACCGCGCACGCGCAGCATCTCCAGCACGGCGGCCGCCGACGCCTTCACAGGACCGGCCCCGGGCGCCAGCAGACCGGGTGCCACACGTCGCGGCCGACCATCTTGGCCTCGCCGGTTATGGGCCTGCCGCACGCGCGGCAGAGCACGACCTGCGGCTTCCAGCGGCGCATGGCCCGCGGGCTCACAGCGAGCGCCCGGCCAGCGCGGCAGCCGCGACGGCCAGCAGCAGGCGGATGACGCGGAGGCAGGTCACGCGGACGCCTGTGGCGTCTCGCTGACACCACGC
>JANYAA010000052.1 GCA_025355255.1 Chloroflexota bacterium
CGCATGGGCGATGGCGGCCTGTCCGACAGGCGGCAGATCCGCCCTGTTGATGAGTGCGCAGAGATCCTCAAGGAGTGCCGGCACTTCCTCGGGCGGCGGCGGAATGAACTCGGCCTTGCGCGGGCTCAGTGACGATCCGCCAATCCAATTCTGGCGCTGGCGGATGTGGCCGCCGATCGGCTCGTCATCAGTGCCCGCGAACAGCACGCGGTGGAGTTCGCACAACTCGGCCACGCTGATGGCGTCTGCGCCCACGCCCATCGCAATGGCCCGCTCCATCGCGACGATGTTGCCAACCACGCTCCGAGCCGTCCCATCCGCCGCAGCAGGATCGAACACCGCCTTTGCAAGCCGACGGTGGGAGAGTGCGAGCCCCTCAATCCGTGAGGACGCGACGCTTTCGGCGCGGAGCAGCTGCCGGCTGAGCGCCTCGACACCCGCGAAGTCCGACGCTCCCCCCAAGTCCCGGACTGCTCGCTCCGCCTCGGCGAGCGCGTGGGCGGCCGAAAGCGGAAACGACGGATCGATCGTGGCGACACCGTCTGGGACGAAGGCCTCATACCAGAAGGTTCGAGACGTTTCGCCGAAACCGCCAGCTTGACCTTCCCAGAGCCGTCGAACCAGCTGGGACATCAGGATCCCTTCACAACGACATGCGTTATAAAGGTTACCGCAGTAACCCTACACAACACAATGCGTTGCGTAGGGTTCGCGACGCCGAACCCTAGTTGCGCAGCCCCACGATGGCGATGTCGATCAGGTCGCCAAGTTCAGGGTGCTTGCCGCGAAGCCGACGCAGTGCCTCGGTGGCCAGATGGCGCTCGCCTCGGCGGCCCAGGGCCTCAAACACCTTCAGCGCAAACGCGGGCGAGTTGCCCTCCGCCACCCATGCCTCCAGCGCCGGAATGGCGGGCGGCCCGAAGTTGGCAACGCGGTCTCGATACTCATGGCGGCTGTTGGGCGACGCCTCGGCCACCTGGGTCAGCAGCACGGCAAGCTCGGGCGGCGGCGGCTCGGCAGCGCGGGCTTCGGCGTCGGCCACGGTGCGCTCAAAGGCAAGGCGCGTGCGCGCGAGGTCCAACTCCTCGGTCGTGAAGAGGGGAGCGAACTCGGGGCGGAGCGCGTAGGCCTCCACGCTCAGGTCCAGCCGGTCCACGGCGCGGAGGTGGGCATAGCCCTCGGTTGAGGCTGCCTTGTGGAGGATGTAGCGCGCGGTCCCCAGGCCGCCGCGCTTGGTGAGCATCTGCCGGAACCGCCCGGCCCAGTAGCCAGCCTCGTGGCCGGCGCGCTGGTAGATGTCCTCCATTGCGGCGTCCCACTGCCGCTCCAATGTCGCAACCTCGACGGGATCTGCTGTGATGGTCATGCCTAGACGGTACGCCTGTCTGGGTGCCCGCGCGACTCTGCGGGGTTCGGGAGTAAGTCGGCGATAAGGGGCAGGTGCCAGGATCCGCCCGATTCCGGTCCGCGCCGGACGCCTAGGTTGCCACCCGATCTCTGAACACGTACGCGTTGTACAAAACGTACAACTGGAGACTAAGCATGGCCGCGAACATCAGCGTCAGCGACGCCCGCGAAGGCTTCGCCGACCTCGTAAACCGAGTCGCCTACGCCCGCGAGCGCGTTCGTGTGGTGCGGCGAGGCCGCGAGTTGGTTGCGATCGTCCCGATGGAGGATGTGGAGCTTCTCGAGGCCATTGAGGCGGAACTCGACATCGCGGCAGCGCGCGATGCCATCGCCAACCCGGCCAACGTGCGGCGCATCGGACTCGATGAGCTGCGGGCCAGGCTGGCTCGCTGAGTCCCGGCGAGCCAAACATGCCCGGGCACTACGCCGTCGAGTTTCTCGCCAGTGCCGCCCGGGAGATCGAGGCGCTCCCGGGCGATGCGCAGGGGAGGGTGCTCGACGTGTGGCGGATCGGCGTGAGGCGTACAGCCAGGCCGCGATTAGGCGCTTGTTGGGTCGGCTACGGGGCTAGCCGTATCGTGCCATCAGGCTGGCCCGCGGGACGGGCGGCCCGCGCGCCAATGACCGTCATATGCTGGCGCAATGCCACCCGAGACCAGCCCCAAGCACGTCATTCGCAGCCAGGTTGTGCTTGAGGAGCACGATGTGGCGCCCGACGGCCGGTTTGCCGTTGTGGTCAGGCGGACCGTGGCGGGCAGGGAGTACCGCTCGCACCTGTGGCTCGTGCCGCTTGCGGCCCAAGTCGAGGCCGAAGGTGCGGCCAAGCGCAAGCCCACCCGCCTGACCGACGGCGCGGTCCGCGATACGTTCCCGCGGTTTGCACCGGACGGACGCACCATCGCTTTCCGACGCGCGACGCCCCATGGTCCCGCCCGCGTCATGCTGCTGGCGATCCGCGCCGGCGGGACCCCCGGCAAGCTGCGCGCGCTGAACACGCCCGCACGAAGAGCGGTCTCGGCATTGGCCTGGTCGCCCGATGGCAAGCGCCTCGCCCTGGCGATGGAGGAGGACCGCCTCCGGTTCATCGTGGGCGGGGAGCCGTCGAAAGGCGAGCAGCCGCTGGCGCGGCGCATCACCCGGATTGACTGGCGCATGGACGAGGTTGGCCACCAGGACCGGCGCGCGCAGCTGTTTGTCACGGGGCTTGGCGTGCGCGCCAAACCGCGCCAGCTCACCACCGCAGACTGGGACGTCACCGGCCCCGCGTGGAGCCCGGACGGCACGCGCCTCGCCTTTGCCGCGGACCCGCGCCCTGACGCGGATCTGCACCCGCGCCGGAGCATCTGGGCGGTGACAGCTGATGCTGCCGATGCGCCCGCCGAGGTGCTCGCGCTGGGCGGCGATGTCCATTCGCCAGCCTGGTCCCCGGACGGCCGCTGGCTCGCGGCCATTGGATGGACGGACGCCGACCCGCTTGACGACCAGAGCCCAACGCTTGTGGTTGGAGCGGCCGACGGCAGCGCGCCCGCCTGGTCGCTGGCGCCAGACCTTGACCGGCCGATTGGCGCATCGCTTGACACGGACCTCCACGGCTGGGCGGCGTCGCAGCGGAGCACCCCCTGCTGGGCCGATGCTCGGACGATCATCGCCACCGTCTCGGACCGCGGACGGTCTGGGCCGTGGCGGTTTGGCGTTGATCCCGAGTCTGGGCGCGGGGTGGGGGAGCCGGCGGCGCTGGCGCAGGGCGAGATTGCCGCGTTCAGCCTGGCCGTGGCGGCCTCGGGCCGCGAGCGGATCACCTTCCTCGCCACCGTGGGCACGGCGCCAGTTGAGCTGCTGACGGTGCCGATTGGCGGCGGGACCCCAACGCCGAGAACCCGCATCGGCGGCCGCTGGGCCAGCTCGCTCGCCTGGCCGACGATGCGCCCGGTGCAGGCGCCAGGCCCCGGCGGGCTCATCGACACGTGGATCGCCTCGCCCGCCAACGCGCGCGACGATGCGCCCCTGCCCACCATCGTAGACGTTCACGGCGGTCCGCTTGGCGCTTGGGCGCCGGCCCCGTCCATCGAGGTGGTGCTGCTGTGCGCCCGCGGCTACCGCGTGGTGCTGCCCAACATCCGGGGCTCGGCGAGCTACGGGCGCGACTGGATCACGCCGCAGCTTGGCGACTGGGGCGGCGTTGATGCGGCCGATGTGCACGCGGCGCTGGACCACGTCATTTCGCTGGGTCTGGCCAATCCTGATCGGCTGGGTGCGCTTGGCCTGAGCTACGGCGGGTTCATGGTGAACTGGCTGGTGGGCACGTCGGACCGGTTCCGCGCCGCGGTGAGTGAGAACGGCGTGAGCAACCAGGTTTCGGACTGGGCCAACAGCGACACTGGCGTGGAGTACAACCGGATGTCGCTGCTGGGCAACCCATTGGATCGCGACGGGATGGAGCGCCTCTGGCGCCAGAGCCCGCTGGCCAACGTTGCGCAGATCCGGACGCCGCTGCTGATGCTCCAGGCCGAGGCGGATCGCCGCAGCCCGGCCGCCGACAACGAGCAGCTGTTCATCGCCCTGCGTGTCCTCGGCCGCCCCGTGGAGTTTGTCCTCTATCCGGACGAGTTCCACGTGTACCAGGCGAGCGGGCGCCCGGACCGCCGGATTGACCGGATGACGCGGATGCTGGACTGGTTCGACCGGTACCTGAAGGCCTAGAGCAGATCGCGCGGGATCCGCTCCTCGTAGCGGCGCGTGAAGAAGGGCTCGCCGTCAAGGTGCACCGCGAGATCCACCTGCATCGCGAAGGCATCGGGCGTCGCCACGGTTTGTCCTTCGGCTACCACCGACACTAGGCCGCCATCGGCGCGCAGACGGTAGTCGCAGGTGTTCTTGAACACGCCGGCGCCAGGCACCTCGTTGCTGGCCGTCATCGCCAGCCCCTCCGACACGTAGAGCGTGGACCGGCCGTCCGGCAGCCTGCTCGTGGCCCCCTCAAAGGTCCACACGCGCGCCTCGGCGCCGCCCGGCTCGTTGACAAACTCGGTGGGATCCGCGGCTTCCGAGCCGAAGCTGCGCAGCGCGGGCGGATCGACCAGAAACGGCGGTGGCGCAACGTCGTCGTCGGCAGGCGCGAGCGGCAGCTCGAGGCGTGACGGCATCGCCGGGCCGCGGTGGATGGCGAACATAGCCGGTCCCGGCGACGGCCAGACCACCGGCCAGTGCGAGCTTGCCGCGCTGAGCCGGATGCGGTACCCCGCTGGGAACCGATAGCCCGCCGCGCGCAGATCCACGCGCACCTCGTAGATGCGGCCGGGTTCCAGCGGCGTGGGGTCCGTGTGCGAGGTGCGGTGCGTGAGGTTGAGGATCCCCTCGCAGACCTGTTCCACAGCGCCGTCGGGGGCGACCGACGCCAGCCGCACAACGAGATGCGCAACCCGCGCGCTGGACGAAATGTGGAACACGGCTGAGGGTCGGCCAAGGATGTCCACGTGCGCGTCGAGCGGCTCGCTGGTCCAGATGGGCCCGTACTCGTCTTCCGCACGGAGATCATCCGCGAGGCCGTTGGGCGGATGGCCGGCGCCCCAGCAGAGCGAGCCCGCCTTGGCGCCAGCGCCCGGGACATGCCGGTAGCGGTCCACACCCGGCGCAGTCGGCCGCCCGGCAACCAGACGCCCCCGGGACGGCACATCCCCGCCGTCAAGCGCCAGCACCAGCGTCGCAGCGCCACGGTCGTCATAGCTGCGGACCGCCCGCCACTCGCCGTTGAGGCGCGCCGGGTATCGCGCGGGCGCCGTCGGCTCGCGGTGGAGCCAGGTCAGCGCGGGCTCCTCGTCCGCGCCGTTGGGGATGTCCTTGAGCCAGCGGTCAAACCAGCGGACCATCTCGTGGAGCCAGTTGATGTTTGGACCCGGATACGCGTGATCCGGCAGGCCGTGGACCCACGGGCCAACGATGACCCGCCGCGGCGCGTTGACACAGCGCGCCTGGAGCCGCAGCGCCGCGTCCACGTACTCGTCCATCCAGCCGCCAAACTGCAGCATGGCCGCCGTGATGCGGCCGTAATCGGGGACCACGGAGCCGCGCCGCCAGTACGGGCCGTCGCGCTGCTGGCGCGCCCACTCGAAGAGCCACACCGGCGTGGCCTCAAGCCGCGCACGCCATCGATCCAGCAACGGCGCGTCATACGCCGCATCGGGCGCCGCGGGCGGGAGCGCGTTCATCGCCACCTGGCTCACCGCGTACTGGGACAGCTCGCTCACGGTCATGGCGCCGCCCACGTAGTGGACGTCATCGGTATAGCGGTCGTCGGTGGCCTGCATCGGCACGATGGCGCGCAGGTGCGGCGGCTGGAGCGCGGCAACCTGGAGCGAGGTGAAGCCGCCATACGAGAGGCCCCACATGCCGATGCTGCCCGTGCACCACGGTTGGGCCGCCAGCCACTCCACGGTGTCGTACCCGTCGGCGGTCTCCGCGTCCGTGTACT
>JANYAA010000082.1 GCA_025355255.1 Chloroflexota bacterium
GAGCCTGCGGCCCGCCGTGATCAGGGCGCTCGGGATCAATGCGTTCTCGTATGAGAGCACGGGATCCGGCCACGGCCAAGCGTCGGCGGTTGCGTGCTGTTCCAGCGTCAGCGAGAGCGACGCCGTGAGCGCCCGATATGCCGCAGTAGCGCCGGGGACGCCGCCGCGGATGGCGGCATCGCAGCCGAGGATCGCGGCCGACACCGGGCGGATGGACCGGAACCCGGAAGCGCGGTGGAGCGCTCGCCGGAACAGGGTTTCTGCGCTGGACCGGAATCGCGCGTCAGACCCGTCCGCAACCGCCTTGCCCAACGCGTGGAGGGCACGGGCGTGGGCATCCTCAGACGGTGGGATGTCCAGCCAGACACCGTCTGCCGAGCGGAAGTTGCGAAACCAGTTGGTCGTTGCATCGTAGGCGTCATCGAGGAAGGTCAGGCAGCGCCAGGCGCTCGCCTCGACGGCCGGCCAGCCAAGCACATGCCCCTGGAGGAGGTCCACGACGAGGAGGCGGGCCACGTCGTCGGTGCAGTAGCCGTGGGCCGGATCCGGGACGCGGCCGATCGCGTGCTGCATGATCCCCACGCTGTCGGCGAGCTCATCGATGTGGAGGCGCACAACGGGGTAGAGGGGCAGCTGGTCAGGCACGGATGACTTCGCGTTCCGTGCGCAGGTGCATCGAGGCGAAGGGAGCGCGCGCCGCCTGCTCGAAGAGGGTGGCGTAGGCTGCCCCAACCCGGGGCCAGATCATCGGTCGTGTGTGCTCCCAGGCGCGCCTGCCAATCTCTCCTAGGAGCGCAGGGTCATTCAAGATCTCCACAACAGCCGTGGCCAGCGCACTGGGCGAGCCCGGTGGGACGATGACCCCGCGCCCGCGTGCCAGCAGCTCCAGCGCGTAGGCGTACGGCGTTGACACCACCGCGCGCCCAGCGGCCATCGCGTAGGTGAGCGTGCCGGACACGATCTGCTCAAGGTTGGGGTAGGGGGTGATGAAGAGGTCGGCCGCCTGCAGCCATCGGCCCAGCTCCGCCATGCCGACAAACCGATCCACAAAGCGGAGGTGGTCCGCCACGCCAAGCTCCGCGGCCCGGGCGATCAGCCGCTCACGATAGGCCTCACCCTCGTGGCGGAGCAGTTCCGGGTGGGTGGCGCCCAAGACCACGTAGCAGACGTCGGGGGCGGACGCCACAATCGCGGGTATCGCGTCGATTGCAAGCTCGTAGCCCTTGCCCGGGCCGAGGAGGCCAAAGCTGAGCAGCACGCGTCGGTCGGCAAGCCCGAGGGCAGCCTTGGCCGTGCCAGGTTCCGTGAGGTGGAGGTCCGGGACGCCGTGGGGGATGATCTCGATGCGGCTGTCGCCGACGTCATAGGTGTCGGCCAACAGCTCTGCCGCCGAGCGGGACATCACGACGGTGGAGGTCACCGAGCGGACAAGGGCCGACAGGATCCGCCGCTGGCGCTCGCTGGGATGGCGCAGGACCGTGTGCAGCGTGGCCACGGCAGGCAGCTCCAGGGCCGCCACGAAGTCCAGCACGCGAACGCCGTCGTCGGCGCCCCAGATGCCGTATTCGTGCTGGATGGACACGACGTTCACACCGCAGTTGCTCAGGGATCTTGCTGCCTTTGCGTAGTCCCCCACAACGTCGCGCCGCACGCGATGGTGGACCTCGACCGGGTGGCGCGCAACCTCGCCGACGTGCTCCAGAGCCACCACCTCGTGGGGGCCGGCGAACGCCGCCAGGTCGCGCGTGAAGGTGGCGATGCCGCAGCGGCGAGGCGGGTAGGTTGAGACGTAGGCAATGCGAGCGGGCACGCGGCCCTCCTCTCGGGACTCAAGCCGATCAGGCAGAACCGCAACTCGGCAGGACCCTGCGACCCGGTCAGCATCGGCGGTACTGCGGGGACCGTCATGACGGATCGTCATGCGGGAACGCCTGGCGCCCGCTCGAACGCCCCGAAATCCAGTTCGCCAAGCCCGTCGTAGGTACTGTCAGCGGCCCACGTCCTGGGTCGCGTCGAGCAGGAGCAGCTCTCGTGACGATCAACACCCGGATGCGGGCCAGCCTCGCCCTTATCGCCACCATGGTGCTTGCCGCATGCGGCAGCTCTGCGGCGATCACGCCTGCCCCGACGGCTGCGCCGCCTGCCACCACTGCACCGGTGGCCACACCCGCCCCGGTCGCGGGCGGCGCGGCGCTTTCGATCGCCAACTTCGCCTTTGACCCCGCCACGCTCAAGATCAAGGTGGGCACGAAGGTGACCTGGACCAACAACGACGGCGCGCCCCACACCGCGACATCCGCGGACGGCGCCTTCGACAGCGGGCGGCTGAGCTCGGGCGCGTCGTTCGCCTTCACCTTCACAACGGCGGGCACGTTCACGTACCACTGCGCCATCCACAGCTCGATGACCGGCACAATCACGGTTTCCTCGTAGCGTGCGAGGATGCGCGGGTGACCGGTGAGCGCCTCCCAGCCGATGACGCCGACCTTGCCGCGCGTGTGGCAGGCGGGGACGAGGCCGCGTTTGGCGCCTTGTACGACCGCCATGCGGACGTCCTGTTCGGGTCCGTCGCGCGATTCATGCGTGATCGACAGGCAGCCGAGGAGATTGTCCAGGACGCCTTCGTCGCGTTCTGGCGGCAGGCCCACACGTATGAGCCATCAGCGGGGACGCTCATCGGGTGGCTGCTGCGGATTGCGCGCAACAAGGCGATTGACCGAACCCGCGCGGCGGCCCGCCGGCCATCGCTCGTTGACCCCGCGGGCGGCGACGAGGACGTCACTGATGCGCTGGAGCGTGCGCTCGCAACCGGTCGGCTTGTGGGCGGCGGGACCAACCGCGACATGGCGCCCGATGTGGTGGTGACCCGCGAGTGGACGCGGGCCGTGGTGCGGA
>JANYAA010000126.1 GCA_025355255.1 Chloroflexota bacterium
GTCGAAGTACCGCGTGGGCACGGCGATCTCGCCGATGCTCAGGCCGCCGGCCGCCACCACTTGGGCGATGAGCTCCTGGTCAAAGACGAAGTCATCCGAGTTGCGTCGGTACGGGATGGTCTCAAGGAGCCGGCGGCTGTAGGCGCGCAGCCCCGTGTGGTACTCGGAGAGTTGGAGCCCAAAGGCCATGTTCTCCACTCCGGTGAGAAACCGATTGGAGATGTACTTCCACTTGGGCATGCCGCCCGCCAGCGGATCGCCCAAGAAGCGGCTGCCGAGCATCAGGTCGCGCTCGCCGGTAAGGATCGGCGCCACCAGCTGCGGGATGCGCGTGGCGTCGTACTGGTAGTCCGGGTGGAGCATGACCACCACGTCCGCGCCCCACTCGAGCGCCCGGTCGTAGCAGGTCTTCTGGTTGCCGCCGTAGCCCAGGTTTTGGCGGTGGACGATGACCTCTAGGCCGAGACGCTTGGCCACCTCGACCGTCTCGTCCTTGGACACGTCATCCACGAGGATCACGTGGTGGACCAGCTCGTGCGGGATGTCGGCATACGTCCGCTCAAGGGTCTTGGCGGCGTTGTAGGCAGGCATGACAATGACGATGCGCGGCACGTCGGGCATGGTGTAACGATACCGCGTGCGCAGGAGTCAGCCCATGCGCCGCAAGCGTCTTGCGACGGATGAGGGCATGATCCACACATGTTTGAGCGTCTCTTTGGCAACCGCGCGGCTGATCCCTCTGTAGCTGGCCGCGTCCCGCCCGGCCAGTACATCACCGAGAAGTTTCCGGTGCTGCACTACGGGTCGGTCCCCAAGGCGGATCTCGTCGCGTGGGACTTCAAGGTCTACGGCGAGGTGGACAGCCCGTTCCGCCTTACGTGGGCGGAGTTCCGGGCGCTGCCGCGCACCAAGCTGATAACCGACATCCACTGTGTGACCCGCTGGTCGAAGCTGGACACGCACTGGGAAGGCGTCGCGATCCGCACCATCCTGGAGATGGCGCAGGTGCGTCCGGGCGCCACCCATGTCGTCGGCCACGCTGAGCAGGGCTATACCGCCAATGTGCCGTTTGCGGTGCTCGCAGATGAGGATGTGATCCTCGCCGACACCTTTGAGGGCGAACCGCTCACGCCGGATCACGGCTATCCGCTGCGGCTGATCATCCCCAAGCGCTACTTCTGGAAGGGGCCCAAGTGGCTCCGCGGTCTGGAGTTTCTCACGCACGACCAGCCCGGCTTCTGGGAGCGTTACGGCTACCACAACGAGGCCGATCCCTGGAAGGAAGAGCGCTTCAACGAGTAGCGCCTGCGCCAGGAGGCCACGATGCCCGGTCGGATCGCCCGCACGTTCAACGCCCTCGGCGGCGCGCTCATGCAGCGCAGCGGCCGCGTCGGCATCCTGGGGACTACGGGAGCCAAGACGGGCCTGCGGCGGACCGCCCCGGTGGGCTACGTGGAGCGGACTGACGGTTCGTTGCTGATCGGTTCCGGCAGCCGCGACAACCGAGGCTGGGCGGTCAACCTCCGGGCCAACCCGGTCGCAACGTTCAAGACCCGCGGCGTTGAGCGGGCGTATCGGGCCCGCTTTGTCGGCCCCGAGGAGCGCCAAAGGGCCCTGGCGGACCTCAAGATTTCGATGGGCAGCTTTGCCGAGCGCGCCGACTGGGGCGACCTGTTTGTGCTGGAGCCGGTCCGCTAGGCCTGACGGCGGGACTCGCAGTCACCGATTTCGCCCTCGCGTTGGCGCGCGCCGCTCAAACCGGACGCGCCGTCACGGACACCAGGCGGCAGAAGTCCAGATGGTCAGCGTGCGGGCGGGAACCGGGACCCCCGGTCTAGGACGGCCGCAATTGGCCCGTGGCCGGGGCGAGGTACGAGACTGCGAGTCCCGATCCAGCGGCGCCGGAGCCGGCGAAGGCAAACAGCCTGACCAGCAGTCCCGATCCGGCGGCACCGCGGGCCGCACGAGCCTTCGCCCTATGATCGCCAGATGCTGATCGAGATCTGGTCCGACGTCGTGTGCCCTTGGTGCTACATCGGCAAACGTCGGTTTGAGCGCGGTCTCGAGGACTTCCGCAATGCAGGCGGCGATGCCGAAGTGGAGGTTGTCTGGCGCAGCTTCCAGCTCAACCCGGACCAGCCGCGCGGTGCCATCACGTCACTTGAGGCGTCTCTGGCGGCCAAGACCGGCGGCTCCGTGGAGCAAGTCCGGGCGATGAACCAGCGCGTGACCGAGTTGGCTGCGGCCGAAGGGCTCGAATACCACCTGGACCGCTATCGCGTGGTGAACACGATGGACGCGCACCGCCTGCTCCAGATGGCGAAGGCCAACGGTCTGGGCACGGCGGCCCACGAGCGCCTGCTGCACGCACAGCTGGTAGACGGCGAGCTGCTGGAGGATCCGGCAACCCTCATTCGGCTCGGTGGCGAGATGGGGCTGGACACCGCGGCGACGGCCAACATGCTGGCAGGCGACGGCTATACCGCCGAGGTGATCCAGGACCTGCGCGACGCGGCGGAGCTGGGCATATCGGCTGTGCCCTTCTTCGTCTTCAACCGCAAATACGGCGTGGCAGGCGCAGAGCCGGCGGAGACCTTCACCCAGGTGCTGGGCCAGGTGGCGGCGGAAGGCTAGACGTCGCGCGAGGCGGCTGGCTCGCTCAGAGTCCGTTGCGCCGCCGGAACACGGCGACGATCGCGTTGGCGTGGCCGTGCGCCTTGCCGCGCAGCGGCTCGAGCTGCGCGTACTAGTATCACTCGTTCTGTCATGGCGGCCGCATAGGGTCGCCCGTCAGCCCTGGACGCTGCTCGCGATGACCCAGCGCGGCCACTCCGCAACGGGGACGAAGCCCTCGTCGAGATACAGCCGCAGGGCGCCTGCGTTGAGGGCCTCCGCCGCGAGGTGAACCTCCACAGCGCCGAGCCCGCGCACATGGGTGATCCCCCACCGCAGCAGCTCTCGACCGAGACCCCGGCGCCGATATGCAGGTTCGACGCCGACGAGCCGAATGTCGCCGCGACGGGGCCGATCGTCGGCCGGGCCGACGGTTGCCCGACAGAACGCGGCCAAGCGGTCTGTGCCGCCCACCTCATGCGCCAGCAGCACATCCGCGGCCGCAAACCCTCGGCGGGCGTGCGCCTCGGCGATCTGCACAGGATCGAAGTGCATGGGGCTTGGGTGGTCCGCAAAGGCGGCGTTCATGAGCGCGACATACGCCGCGTCGTCAGCGCCGGGGACGAGCGGCCGCGCCGCGAAGCCGGCGATCCGGTCTGGCGGCGGGACCAGGGCGGCGGCGGGAAGCCGGAGCAGGTGGAAGCTTGACCGATAGTGCATGCCAACCGCCTCCGCGAACGCGCGCCCCGGTCCTGCGAGCGGCATCCAGAGTTCGAGCTGGTCATCGCCACTGGCCGCGGCAAGCCGCTGCGCCGCCTCGAGGAGCCGGTGGCCGTGGCCGCGACGCCGGAATTGGGGATCCACCTCAAGGCGCACAGAGGGCGGGTGCGTGTAGCCCACGACGACGTCGTCCTCAAGCGCAACCGCCGCCTCCCCAGGATGGGCGACGAGCCAGGGCAGCTCCGCGAGGTGCTCCTTGAGCGTCACGGCGTCGGGACCGCCGAGGGCAAAGCTGCTGCGCATCACGGCCTCGACGGCCGTTGCATCGCTTGCCGCAAACGGGCGCACGGCGCCAGGCATTCGCTACGGTCCCGGCGTCGCAGAGTCCGCGCCGAAATCGCGGACGCGCATCAGACGATCGCCTGAACCAGCAGGGTCAGGATGGGCGCGAACAGCAGCGCCGGCAGCAGGTCGCCTACGGGGACCTGGCGAATCTGGAGCAGCCGGAAGCCGACGCCGAGCAGCAGGATCCCGCCGGTCGCGGTGATGGACGCGATCAGCGCCGCCGGCAGCAGCGAGCCCATCAGCACCGCGGCCACGGTCCAGAGCCCCTGCCAGACCAGCACCGACAAGGCGGACGCGGCCACGCCCCAGCCCAGCGACGCCGCAAACGCCAGCGAGGCAAACCCGTCAAGCGTGGACTTCAGCGCCAACTGGTCGATGCCGCGGCCGAGACCGTCGGACAGCGACCCCAATATGGCCAGCGGCCCGATGGCGAAGACGAGCGACGCGTCCACAAAGCCCTCGACAAACTTGGCCTTGGACGCAGAGCCCTCGCCGCCCGCGAGCTTTCCTTGAAGCCAGCCGCCAAGTCCCTCGAGGCGGTCCTCAATCCGCAGCAGCGACCCGCTGATCCCCCCGAGGAGCACCGCGCCCAGTACCACCAGGAGCGTCGCGCTGCCGCCGACCGCGGCCCGGAAGTCCGGGTCGTTGACCGAGGCCACGTTGAGCCCCCCGATCACCAGCGTCACAAGGCCCAGCCCATCGGTGACGGTCCGGGTAGTGCGCTCCGGCAGGCGGTGCCCGAAGAACACCCCGAGCGTGGACCCCACGAGGATCGTGACGACGTTGATGATGGTGCCGAGGCCAGGCATGGCGTCCTCTCGATGGCTGCGCGGGTTCGCCCGCCGGGGCTGCCGCCGCGTTTGAGTCGTCAGGGTACGACCGATCGATAGGGGCGCGCGGCCCACCGTGGCGAGGCGGAACTTCCTACCAATCCGCCTTGCGACGGGCTGCGAAACAGGTCTTGCAACCGCCGGTCAGCAAGGCCGGCAGCACAAGGTCAAGCACCAATAGAGGAGCACCCACCACAATGTCGCCCCGCATCCGCCGCCTCACCGCCCTCGTGGGCGCAGCAGCGATGGCGCTGTCGGTCGTCGCCGGCTCCGTCTCCGCCGCAGGCCCTGCCAAGCTCACCGCCATCGTCGCCACCGACGACACCGGCACGCCCACCGCGGGCAACGCCTGGATCCGCGTCCTCCACGCGTCTCCCGATGCACCCAACGTGGACGTCTACGTCGACGGGGCCAAGGCCCTGACCAACGTCGCCTTCGGCACCATCAGCGCCTACACGCCCGTCCCTGCCGGCAATCACGCCATCAAGGTCTGCGCCACCGGCAGCACCGTGTGCCCAATCGACGTCCCCGCGCTTGCTGTTGCCGACGGCAAGAAGTACACGATCGCCGCGACGAACATGCTTGCCTCCATTGAGGCCAAGGTCATTGAGGACGCGCCGGCCTCCGGCAGCGAGAGCGCCCAGATCCGCGTCGTCCACTTCTCGGCCGACACCCCCACGGTGGACGTGATCAACACGGCCGACGCGAGCAAGCTCGTCACGAACCTGGCCTACGGCAGCGCCTCGCCCTACCTCTCGGTCCCGGCCAACACCTACAACGTCAAGGTCTGCGCCAACGCCAACAACGCCGTCTGCCCGCTTGGCCCGCTGCCGCTGACGGTCGCCGCCGGCACGGCGTACAGCGTCTTCGCCATCGGCTCGCTCAACGCGCTGCTGGCCACCATGCCGCCCACGGACACGATGTCGGCCACGACCGACGCCCCGGCCACCGGCAGCTCGACGGGACTGATCGTCCTCTTCCTGGCGAGCGTCACCGTCCTCTCCCTCTCCTTCACGCTCGCCACCACGCGCAGCAACCGCTAGCACGCGACGGGGGCGCTGATGCGAGTCCCCCATCGCCAGACAGCGTCCCACCGCACGAAGCCGGCCCCTCCCCTGGGGCCGGCTTCGTCTTTGCGGCGCGGCCACCGGCGCCGTAGGCTTGACACTCATGACGCAGGAGCGTGCAGATGCCGACTGAGCCCCCTCTCCCTGAGGCGAAGCGCGATCCCCTCCGCGCGCTTTGCGCCGGCGTGCTTGTCCTCGTTGGGATGCTGGCCGTGCGCGAGATCGCTTCCCTTCTCGTGCCCATCATCTTTGGCCTGTTTCTGGCGCTGGTCGCGTCCCCGCTGGTTGAGCGCCTGGTCCGGCACCGCATCAGGCGGTCCACCGCGCTGGGTATCGTCATCGTCGCCGTGCTGGCTGCGGTCGCGCTGGCGGTGATCGTGATCGCGGTGTCGCTGGCGGATCTCGTGGAC
>JANYAA010000250.1 GCA_025355255.1 Chloroflexota bacterium
CGTGTCCTCGATCAGTGCCAGTGCACGCTGCGCGCCGCTCCCTGTTGCTTTCGCCGTGGCAATCTTCGCGCTTGTCGCGCCCTGCTCTGTGCTTGCGTCAACGCCCCTCGGGACGGCTGGCGGCCCGGAAAGCGTGTCCGAAGCCAACCCGATTGGGCAACTGCTCGGGATCGCGATGGTGCTTGCGGGCCTCGCCTGCGCCGTTGCGATCGTGTTGGGGTTAGCGTTCCTCCTCGCTCGCATCGGCGGCCCCGCGATCGCGCTGACGTCCGATCCGGACGCGCCCGAAGTCAGGCGGGCCCGCTCGGTCATCGGCAGGTTGGTGTCCGTATTCCTGGTGGCTGACGCCGGGGTTGCCGGTTTGATCGCCGGGCGGGATGTTGCCTTCGAGCGCAGCGTGGGTGGGCTGGGCGGAGCTATCGGATTAGGCATCCTGATCTCCGGTCTTGTCATCGCCGTCGTCGGCATCGTGTTGATCGCGCTGATCGCGACGAAGATCCGACACGGCAATATGAGCCAAGCGATCGCGACGACGCTGGCCGCAGCCGCTTTGCTCGCGGTCGGGGCGGGCGCCGGGAGCGCAACCGCGGCTGCAACTGGCGGTGTCTATCACGAGCCGGTCGTGCTGACCGCAGCCGGCAAGACGAATGTCGAACTGCAGTCCGGGGCGGTGCCGTTCGTGGCCCGCGATGGCGGGCGCACAGTCTGCAATTCCGTGCCGGACGGCCAGTCCGTTGCCGACGTTTGGGCCCTGGATCTGGGCGAGCTGGGATCGGGAACCTTGCGGGCCACGTTGAACCTTTCGACCGAACCGTCGAGCGCGACCACTGTCGAGTTCTTCATCGATGGCGCCGATCTGCCGGAAGGCTCGGCCCAGCGCGCCTGGAGTGGTCCTGCGCAGGTCGCCGCACGCAGTTCCGATGGGAGATCTGGGACGCTGACCTTCAGCAACCTCGCGCTGTCAGACCCAGCCGCCAAACCTGACCCGGGGGCGTCTCCATCGTCACCCGCCGCATCCGGTTGGCCAGCCTCAATCGCGGGCTCCTTGACCTGGACGTGCCAGCCGTGGGCGGCGCCGCCGGTGGACGGGGTCGCACCGCCGCCGTCCGCCGCGCTGTGAGCGCACCGGTGACCCAGAACCGAGCGATACATCAGGAGAATGGGATGAACCATCGTCCGCTGCGCGCCATCGCGATGGCGCTGATCGTCTTGGCCGGAGCAGCCTGCGGAACGGCCGCACCGAGCGCTTCGCCGACCCTCCCGCCCGCGACGCTCCCGCCCGCGACGTTCGCGGAGGCGGATGCGGCCATTTGCTCGGCATTCGGCTCGATGCTCAGGGCGGTCGGGAACCCGGACGCCGGGACACCTTCGGTCCTCAGCAAGACGCTCGATGACGCCGTCAAGGCCGGGGATGCCACCGCAGCGGATCGCGCGGCCGCCAGCATGATGAGCGAGCTCGAAACGGGCCGCCAGCAGGCGGCGGTGGCCGGTCGATGGCCCGCGGCCGCGCCGTCGGCAGCCGCGATGGACACCCTGCTGGCTGCCTTCGAAGCGGCGACTAGGGCGAAGCAGGCGGCAGCGGCCCACACCCCGGGCGCGGTCGATCCGCAGACCGCCTTCGGGCAGGCCGGCGGCGTCGAGGCGTATAGCGCAATGGTGCAGGCCGTCAGCACGATGCCGGCTCCCAGCGGCGCCACCCGCGCGACGTGCAAGGCATTCTCGGGCACCCCATGACGGCGGAGGTCCTCACCCTGTCACTCGCCCAGCGAAGGAGCCCCATGAACCACCGTGTCTTCGTCTCCCTCATCGCGTCTGCTCTCTTGGTTGGCGGCTGCATCGGCGGCGCGACCGGCCTCAAGGGCGAGATCAAGGACGACGGCATCACGCTCGCCGCCGATCACGCCGGCTCGAATGTGCGCCTCGAGCTGCACAACGCGGGTACGAAGCCCTGCGATCTCGTCGTCGCCGTGACCAATCTCGCGGTGGACGCCCTGCCCGTCGTGGACAAGCAGGTGGTCATCACCATGGGCGATGGCCCCGGGATCGTCCGGCCGATCACAACCTACGAGGAGGCTCCGCGCTACGTCCTGACCCACATAGAGCCCGGGCAGACCTTCTCGGGCGAAGTGGCGCTGGAGGGGGCGCCGACGGACGGCTCGGAGCGGGTTCTCTTGTGCAACAACCTCGGCGACTAGCAGCTCGGCCGCTACGCCATCCTGCGCTTCGACCGCTGACCCGTCGCAACGCTGCGCGAAATGACGTGAGGCCATGGCGGAAACCCCGTGACTGGCATCATCCCGATCATCATCGTGGTGCTCATTGTCCTTGGCTACTTCGGCCGCGGACGTTTTCGCGCCTAGCCATCCGGCAAGGTCAGGCAGAGCGACACGCGCACGTGAGCGCAGCGTCGATCTGCTCCATACCAGCGGTCAGGCGATGCCGATTCGCTCGCCCATCCGGTGGGCGGTCATCAACCAGCCCGCCTAGGTGCGCGCCGTACAAGATCGGCCTGGCCCGACATCGCTAGCATGTGCCGCTG
>JANYAA010000266.1 GCA_025355255.1 Chloroflexota bacterium
ACGGCGCCGCCCCCCGCGACCCGTCTGCTACGAGTTAGGGCTTGAGCTGGAGCTTGCCGGCTGCCTGGTAGTCCGGCCAGATCACGGTGCCAGCACCGCTGTGGTACTGGATGACCGGGAAGATGAAGTGGCCCTTGCCCACATTCATGTCCGGGACCGAGGTGGGCGTGTAGTCGTAGGACTGCATGATGATCCCGCCGGTGTAGGCCAGCTGGCCGGTCCACACCTTGTCCTGCGCTTCCTTGTAGATGGTTGCGCTGGTCAGGGAACCCTGGTCCGCAATCGTTGCCTTCAGGATGTTGATGAAGTAGTTCGCGTAGTCGAAGGACAGACCCGCGGCCGAGGGGCTCGGCTCGGTGCCGTACTTGGCCTTGTAGTCGGTGGCGAACTTCTTGGCGGCGTCCGTTGCCCACTGGGGGATCTGGTCAAGGACGAACTCCGAGGAGGCGCCCGTGAGCTTGTACCAGTCGCCCATCCAGCCGAGGCCGTCAGCGACAACCATGGCCTTGACGCCGGAGTCGTCGATCTGCTTCACGAGCGAGGAGACCGAGGCCGGGACGGTGGTGGTACCGGCGATGACCGAGACTTCCTGGCTCTTCCACTTGGACACAATCGCGGAGAAGTCCGTCTGGGTGAGCGGGAAGTAGTCCTCACCGCTGATGGTCCAGCCGGTATCCACAAATTGCTTCTTGATGCCGGAGGCGAACGAGCGGCCCCAGTCGGTGTCCTCGCCGAAGATCGCCACCTTCTTGTTGGCGGGGGTATAGGTGCCGGCCGTGATGGCGTCGTTGAGCGCGCCGACATAAGCGACCGAGAGGACGGCCGGGTTCGGCCAGCCCTTGCTCGTCCAATAGCCGTACTTGGCCTTGTCGGAGTTGAACTTGTCGTTGACGGTCGCCGCGGCGCCCAGAGCGAAGAAGTGCGGGACCTTGTACTTGGCCGTGACTTCCATCTGGGCGACAGCAACAGAACTGTGCCAGCCCGCGACGCCCGCGATGATCTTCTGGCTGACGACCGCCTGCTCGTACGCAGCGGCGCCCTTGGCCGGGTCAGACTGGTCGTCGATGAAGACCGGGTTGATCTTGTAGTTGCCGACGGTCCAGTTAATAGCGTCGAACGCCATGGTGACGCCGTTCTTGATCTCGGTGCCGGTCAGGGCGTTGGGGCCGGTGAACGGTCCTGAGATGCCGATGCTGATCGTCTCGGCCGCGGGGGCCGGGGTGGCGCCGCCTGTGGACGGCGCGGCTCCCGTTGGCGCACCTGCGGTTGGTGCAGCAGCGCTGGGGGCGGGGGTCGCGGAGCCTGAGCAGGCGCCGACGGCGAGGGCGAGGGCGGCAGCCAGAGTAAGGCTCCGCCGGATACCACCGGTCATGTGTGTCCTCCTCCATGTCTGCGTCGAGCCATCCGGAGACCCGTACGCGCGGCCGCCATGCCTGCATCTCAGGCTACATCCCCATGTAGCCCCGCAAGAGGGTGCGGCGTGCCGCACCCTGGTCCAGCGGATCCGCGGCCACCGGTTGGATCGGTCAACTGTTGACAGTCTGCGATACCACACGAATGCCGCGGCAGAGACGCAATAAGCAGGTGTTACGCTGCGCAGACAATACTTGTCCCGCAGGCGTCGAGCAGGGCCATTTGGCAGGGGGTTCCGGGGGACTGCGGCAGCCATTCGAGGAGAGGCGTGAGCGGCAGCACGAGGGGAAACGAGGCGTTGCGAGCCGCCCAGCGCGAAAAGATCCTGCGCGCTGCGGAAACGCTGCTTGTCACCCATGGCGTCGAGCGCAGCCGTCTGCGCGACGTCAGCGAGGCCGCAGGCGTGTCCATCGGGACTGTCCAGCACTACTTCGACACCCGCGACCGTCTGATCGCGGAGCTCTTCGAGTGGTCCTCGGAACGCCGGCTCGAGGCCTGGACGGCTGCGGCGCCGAAGAGCGGTGATCCGTGGTCGCGCGTGGTCGCGCTGCTGTACGCATCCCTACCCGACCCGCTCCTGTGGCGGAGCCGGATCTGGATTGAGTTCTGCGCCATGGCCCGCGACGCGGAGCTGCGCGGCAAGCTCGACCGCCACTACGACGCGTGGCGTCCGCCATTCCGCGAGGCGATTGAGGCGGGCATTGCGGCGGGCGTGTTCCGCATCGTGATGCCGGTATCGGACATCGTGGACCTCTTCATCATCTTTGGGGACGGCGCCTCGGTGGGCATCTCGCTGGCCGCCCCCGGGATTGACGGGGAGATGCTCCGCCGGCTGCTCATCGAAATGGCACGGGTCACGCTCGGCGTGGGCGCAGACGTGCCCACGCCGTCGCCACCAGCGCCGACGCGCTGAGCGGGGTCCCGCAGGGTCCTGGCGGGGTTCCGCCAAGGGTGCCGCTCGGGGTCCCGCAGGACGAGACTGGGCTCTTCCCATGGTGATAATGCGGTGTTATGGTTCCGCGGGTAGCCGTTTTGGCGGTCCGCGGGATTGCTGTTGGCTTCGAGGAGGCGGCCGGAATGTCCAGCGATACGTCAGCGCCCGCCACGGACGCGGTCCACGACGGCGGCTTCCCCACCCAGGCGCGGGTTGTCGTCATCGGCGGCGGGATCGTTGGGGCCAGCGTCTTGTTCCACCTTACGGAACGCGGCTGGCAGGACGTCGTCCTCATTGAGCGCAAGCGGCTGACGTCGGGCACCACTTGGCACGCCGCCGGGCTCATCGGCCAGGTGCGCGCTACCTACAACATGAGCGTGCTGGCGAAGTACACCATCGAGATGTTTGCGGAGCTTGAGCGCCGCACCGGGCTGGGCACCGGCTTCCGTGCGACGGGCTCCATCCTCATGGCCGGCACCCCCGGGCGCTGGGAAGAAGTCAAGCGCAACGCCGCCATGGCCCGCCTCATGGGCGTGGACGTGGAGCTGATCAACGGCGAGCGGGCGCAGGAGCTGTTCCCGCCGCTTGACCCGTCCGAGGTTGTGGGCGCGGCCTACATCCCAGGCGACGGCGTGGCCAACCCGACGGACGTGACGCAGGCCCTGGCGAAAGCGGCCCGCATGGGCGGCGCCAAGATCTTTGAGCACACCAAAGTGACCGCCATCCACGAGCGCGACGGCCACGTCACCGGCGTGTCCACGGACAAGGGCGACATCGCCTGCGAATACATCGTCAACTGCACCGGCATGTGGGCGCGCGATCTGGCGGGCCAGAACGGCGTCGTTGTCCCCAACCACGCGGCCGAGCACTACTACCT
>JANYAA010000281.1 GCA_025355255.1 Chloroflexota bacterium
CAGCGCCGCCAGCGCGCCAAGGATGGCCGCCACGCCGCCCTTCATGTCGCATGCGCCCCGACCGTACAGCCAGCCGTCGCGAACGTCCCCGCTGAACGGGTCTCCGATCCACGTGGACGGGTCGCCGACGGGCACCACGTCTGTGTGACCGCTGAGCACGATCCGCGGCCGCGCGCCGGCAACGCCAGCCCGGCCGATGACGACGGGCAGCGTGGTTCTCGGCACCTCGTCGCCAGGCCAGTCCGGATCAAGCCGCATCGCCGCCGGATCCGGGTGGAACACCTCCACATCCAGCCCGAGCGCCTCGAGCACATCCGCCAAATGAGGCGCGATCAGGTCCTCAGACCCGGTCATCGACGGGATCCGGATCAGGTCCGCCAGCTCTGCCGCGAGGGCAGCCGGATCAATTGCCCCTGCGGCTGCACAAGCCGCCGCCGACAGGGGTGAAGGGCTCAGGCCGAAGGCGGTCATGCGCGCAGCACCGGGCGCGTCAGGCAGGTGACGCCGCCGGAGCCGTTCTCGCCCACCTCTCGCAGTGGCAACGCGTGCACCTCGCAGCCAGCCGCCTCGAGACGCCGCCGGGTGACTGCGTTGCCCTCCGCCGTCACCACAACGCCCGGCCGGACAGCCAACACGTTGCAGCCGAGCGTTGGGTACTCCTCCTCCGGCACCTCGACAAGCCTGATGCCCAGGTCCCGGACCAGCTCGTACAGACCCGCGGGAAGCAGCGGCATGAAGACCACCGCCACATCGTCCGCCACCGGCGAGATCACGGACAGCAGGTGGACCAGCTCCGCAGCGCCCTTCCAGTACGGGACATCGAAGATGCGCACGTCGCCACCGACGATGGCGCCCAACTGGCGAGCCCCAGCGTCGTTTGTGCGCAGCGTCCGGCCGATGCACAGCAGATCTGGCCGAAGCCAGAACGTGTCGCCACCCTCCACGGTTCCAGGCCCGGTGATGCGCCCGGCCGTGGGGATGTCGTGCGCCGTTGTCCACGCCTCCAGCACGTCCGGCTCGCCGGCGCGGTTGGGCTTGCCCGGGCGCAGTGGAATGGCCCCGTGGTCCGCGATGACCATCGGGTCAAACACATAGACAAGGTCCGGATCGTCGGTCTCCGCGCCAAGCTCATGCACACGAACGCCAAGGCCGGTGAGCGTGGCCACAAGGCCATCGTGCTCGCGGCGGGCACCCTCCAGGTCTACCGGGCGGAGGAAGCCAACGGCGGGATCCCCGAATGCGCGGCCGAAGGCGGGGCCCGGCGCCTTGACGAGCACGTCGAGGAGGGGTGCCGTCATGCTCTGCGCGCCGAACGCGCGATTGGCGGGGGCGGGGGGTGGGGTCATGGCGCGAGCATACCGGCGCCCGGTTCGCCGATTCGAGGCAGGATGCACATGTGATGAACCAACTTGACCAACACTCCCGCCCACTTCGCCTTTCGGTTGCCGCGCTACTCACCGCCGCGCTGCTCGCTGGCGGGGGGCAAGCAGCCGTCCCCGCGGCATTCGCCGCGTCGCCCGTCGGCACGGTCAAGCTGGTCACCGTGGCCAGCGGCCTGTCGTCGCCGGTCTTGGCCACCGCGCCAAAGGACGGCACGGGTCGGCTGTTCATTGTGGAGAAGACCGGCGCGATCCGGATCCTCAAGAATGGATCGCTCTTGGCGATCCCCTTCCTGAACATCTCGCGCGCGGTCTCGAGCGGCAGCGAGCAGGGCCTCCTGGGCCTCGCGTTCCATCCGAACTACAAGGTCAATCGCAAGTTCTATGTGGACTACACGGACACCGCCGGCAACACGGTGATCCGCGAGTACCGCGCGCTCGCCGCCGCACCGGACAGGGCGGACGGCACGAGCGGCCGAACCATCCTGCGCATCAAGCAGCCGTACCAGAACCACAACGGCGGGATGATCGCCTTTGGGCCCGACGGCTACCTGTACATCGGCATGGGCGATGGAGGCTCCGGCGGCGACCCGGGCAACCGCGCCCAGAGCACCAGCGTGCTGCTTGGGAAGGTGCTGCGGATTGACGTCGACGGCACCACCAGCACCAAGGCGTACCGCGTGCCCACCACCAATCCGTATGTGGGCAAGGCGGGCCTGGACGAGATCTGGCAGCGCGGGCTGCGCAACCCCTGGCGGTTCTCGTTTGACCGCGCAACCGGCGCCCTCTGGATTGGCGATGTGGGCCAGAACCGCTACGAGGAGGTTGACCGGGTCACCAACAGCGCCACCGGGCCCGGCCGGGGCGTGAACTGGGGCTGGCGGCGGATGGAGGGCTTCCACTGCTACAACCCGTCGACCGGGTGCACGCCCGCCTCGTACCGGGCACCACTCCTCGAGTACGCGCACAGCGGCGGCCGATGCGCCGTGACCGGCGGCTACGTCTACCGCGGTGCAGCGGTCGCATCGCTCCGCGGCTGGTACGTCTTCGGCGACTACTGCAGCGGCGAGGTGCTGGCGGTGCCCGCAGGATCGGCATCGCGCCCTGCGCCAGTCAAGCTCTTCGGCACCGGGTCCGGGCGCCTGATCAGCGGGTTTGGTGAGGACGGGTCCGGCGAGCTCTACGTGTGCGACCTGCGCGGGAACGTCTACCGGATCGCCGCCGCCTGAGCACTGCATGCCGGTTTGCGGGCCTTGCCTCATAGTGTGCGCTCAGCGCCCGCCCTGGGCGCAACTGAGGAGGCGTCCCGCAATGCCGACGTATATGGACATGCACGACATCCCGGGCGTCAAGGCCGGCGATGTCGTCG
>JANYAA010000295.1 GCA_025355255.1 Chloroflexota bacterium
GCTCTGCTCGGACGGGCTCTGGAGCGCCATCACGAGCAACGAGGCGTTTGCGGCGATGGCGGGAGACCTCGCCACCGGCGTCCGCGATCTGGTTGCCCGCTCGGCCGAGCGCGGCGGCGACGATAATGCCAGCGTGATTGCACTCCGCATTACCGACATGGGCGGCGGGCAGGACCAGGACAGGGCCGGCTGGAGGTTCCCGTGGCGCCGATGACCCCGTCAGGGCTGCAGCCTGGCGACAGCCTCGACAGGTTCTCCATCGTCGAGGCGATCGGCCACGGCGCGTTCAGCGACGTGTACCTTGCGGAGGAGCCGGGCGGTCGGCGCGTGGTCGTCAAGGTGCCGCATGACGCGCTGATGGGCGACGTCGGCGCGTTTGACCGCTTCCGGCGCGAGATGGAGATTGACGGGAAGCTGGATCACCCGGGCATCCAGCACTCCTACGACCCCGGCGCGGATCGCTCCCGGCCGTATCTCGTGTTGGAGTACATCGACGGCATCACGCTGCGCGAGGTCCTGCGCCAGGAGCAGAAGCTGCCGGTCGCCCGGGCCGTGGACGTGTCGCTCCAACTGTCGGCCGCGATGGCGTCAGCGCACGAGAAGGGCATCGCGCACCGCGACCTCAAGCCTGAGAACGTGCTGGTGACACCAGAGGGCCGCGTGGTCGTCACCGACTTCGGCATCGCGCTGATGGCCGGCGCCCGCAGGCTCACGTGGCGGTGGCTGACCTCCACGATGGGCACCCCCGACTACATGGCGCCCGAGCAGGTGGAGGGCAAGCGGGGCGACGCCCGGACCGACGTCTACGCGCTGGGGATCATCCTGTTCGAGATGCTCCTGGGCCGCGTGCCCTGGGAGGGCGACAACCCGCTGGTTGTGATGGCCCAGCACGTCAACGCACCGCTGCCGTCCCTGCGTGCGGCGGACCCGATGATCCCCGCACCGCTTGAGGCGATCGTCACCAAGTGCCTGCGCAAGGACCCCGACGAGCGCTACGCAAACGCTGGCGAACTGCACGCAGACCTTGACTCCTGGCAGGACCTCGACGTGTCGGCCTTCGCGTTTGGCGAGGATCGCGCAGTCGCGTCGATCAAGGCGAAGGGCGGCCTGCCGCTGCTCGTGGCGGGGATCAGCCTCGGGTTCCTCGTGGCGAGCGGGCTCTTCATCGTCGCGTACATGGCGCTCAGCCACCGCTGAGTTCGGCAATCGGCTCCAGGGCCTCAGTCGAACGGCGGGATGGGCGCGTCGGGGCGGGCGAGATTCGCGTTGAGGTACCGAGGGTCGCCCGTCACCTCGCGCCATTCGCCAAGCCAGGCCGGCAGCGCCACAGGCTCCGCCTCGTCGCGCAGCTCCACCTCCACCACGACGAGCCCAGCCGACTGCTCGAACACGTCGATCTCGAGCGTCTGCTCGCCGTGGGGCACCACATGTCGCGTCTTGCGCACCGGGCGCCTGGTTGGGTCAGCCCGCGCCAGGGCCTCGCTCCACCCGATCTCGTCAATCAGCGTCTCGCGCTCGTCAAACGAGAACGCGCCAACGCGGCGCTTCACCGTGTGGCGGTAGGTGACGCCACCCGCAGCATCCGTGGTGCGGCGGACCCGCTCGGCGACGTCCGTGTCACCGGCGAGCAGGTAGACCTGCTCCAGCTGCTTGGCGAGGGCGCCATGGGCGGCGAGGGCTGCGGCCGATGGCGCCGCGCGCAGACGGAACTTGCGCTCGATCTCGAGGTTGGCGGTGCTCACCACCCGATGGTAGCCCGCGGCGTACCGCAGGGCGGAAGGTCGGCGGCAGAGGCTGGCGTCTGACCAGCCGGGTGCGCGTCACCGCGTGACGAGGCGCACACGCTCGGGCAGACTGCATCCGTGGCAGATCCCGCGGCACCTGAACCCAGCGAAACACCCCTGGCGGGCGGCATGGGCTCGGGCGGGGCGGTGGTGCGGGTGGGCGACACCGTGCGCCGGCCCGTGCGTCCGCACACCGCGGCGGTGGCTGCCTTCCTGCGCCACCTCGAGACCGCGGGCTTTGCCGGCGCACCCCGCCACCTCGGTCTCGATGCGCGGGGCCGCGAAGTCCTGACCTACATCGAGGGCGATGTGGGGCTGCCGCCATACCCCGCGTGGGTGGGCAGCGACCAGGTGCTGCTGGGGGTGGCGCGGCTCCAGCGTGAGCTCCATCGGGCAGCCGCGGGGTTTGCGCCGCCGCCGGACGCCGTCTGGGACCGGCCCAATCTTGGGGACCTCGGCCCGGGCGCCCTCGTCTGCCACAACGACCTGTGCGTGGAGAACGTGGTGGTGCGCGACTGGCGCGTTGTCGCGTTCATCGACTTCGACTTTGCTGCGCCGTCAGATCCGCTGCTGGACATCGCCATCGCGGCCCGCCACTGGGTCCCCATCCGCGACGCCGCAGACATCGACCCGGCCCTGGCTGGTCTTGACCAGGTGGCGCGGTTCCGCGCGTTCTGCGCCGAGCACGGGCTCGACAGGGTGCAGCGCGAGGTGGTGGTGGCGCACTTGGGCGACTTCCTGGACCGGGCGCTGACGTCCATGCGACGGCGTGCGGAGGCCGGACTCCCCGCATATGTCCGCGTCTGGGAGGCCGGTTATCCGGCGCAGAACCGGCGTTCACGCGCGTGGCTGGACGTGCACGCGGCCGCGCTCGCCGGCTGAGCGCGGGCGGTGCGGAGGCAGGAGGACCGGGGCGTTTGACGGTTCCGCAAAGCGCGAGGACACTGGAGGGGTTACCGGCCCATGTGGCCCTGCTGCGTCGCAAACCCACGACGTCCCCCAATCCCGGAGGTTGACCTATGTCCGTTCTCTCCGGCCTGCTCGCCCCCAAGGCGACGGCCCATGCCCACTGCGATCTGCCCTGCGGCATCTATGACCCAGAGCAGGCTCGCATCGAGGCCGAGTCCGTGTA
>JANYAA010000324.1 GCA_025355255.1 Chloroflexota bacterium
ACCGGCGGGGCGGCCTGCGCGGCCAGACTTTCCAGTGCCTCGGACGCCTCGGTGGGGCCAACGGCGCGGATCGTCCTGGCCGATGACGGCAGCGGCACCTATATCCCGCGCGCGACCGGGTCGCCCGCGGCGGCGTCGCCCGCGGCGGCGTCGCTCAAGCCTGGCGCAACGCCCAGACCCAGCGTGACGCCGTGACGCCGGGCGTCGCGCTGCCGCCGGCAGCCGCGCTGCCGCTGGATCGTCCCGCGGCGCAGGGGTCTGGTAGCGTATCGGCGAGGGTTCCGTCGGATGGAGGGATGTCGGTCGTGCTCTTTCCCATCGTGGGTCTGCTCGTGGGCATCGCGGCCGGCTGGTTCCTCAATGTCAATGTCAGCTTCGAGCTTTCCCGGTATTCCGCGGTTGCCATCCTGGCCGCGCTTGACTCGGTGCTGGGCGCAGTTCGCGCAGAGCTTGACGGAACCTACGACAACCGCATCTTCATCAGCGGGTTCATCACCAACGCCATCGTGGCGGTGATCCTGACGTTTATCGGCGACCGGCTGAGCCTCGACCTCTACCTGGTTGCGCTGATCAACTTCGGCTTCCGCATCTTCAACAATGTGGCGGTCATCCGCCGCCACTTCATCTAGATCGAACGCAGAGCGCAAGAGCGCTGGACGAGAGGGCACGTGGAACGGGAAGCAGTCCTGGTTGGCATTGACGTTGGGACCTCGAAGGTCTGCGCGCTCATCGGGGAGGTCAGCCGGGACGGCCGCCTCACCGTCATGGGCCACGGGACCGTGCCCGCCACGGGGCTCAAGAAGGGCGCCATCGTCAACATCGACCAGACGAAGCGCTCCATCGCCGAGGCCGTGGAGCGGGCCGAGCGCCTCTCCGGCTGGAAGATCGACCGCGCGTTTGTGGGCGTGGGCGGACCCCACGTCGAAAGCCTGAACTCGCGCGGCCAGGTGGCCGTCACCGCGCACCACCGCGAGGTGACCCAGGAGGACATCAACCGCGCGATCGAGGTCGCCCGGGCCGTGTCTATTCCCAACAACCGCGAGGAGCTCCACGTGGAGCGGCGCGGCTTCACCGTTGACGGCCAGGAGGGCGTCAAGGACCCGCTGGGCATGAGCGCCCTGCGGCTCGAGGTGGAGACCCACATCGTCACGGCATCCGCGCCCTCGCTCCAGAACCTGACCAAGTGCGTCCAGCAGGCCGGCGTGGAGATCGACCAGCTCGTAGCCGACGGACTCGCTTCGGCCGAGGCCGTCCTCGACGGCCAGGAGAAGGAGTTGGGCGTCGCGGTGGCCGATATCGGCGCGGGCACCATTGACCTCGTGCTCTTTATCGAAGGCTCGCCGTTCCACACGGCCGTTCTCCCGGTGGGCGGCAACAACGTCACCAACGACGTGGCGATCGGCGTCCGCACGCACCTGCTGGTGGCCGAGGAGATCAAGATCCGGTACGGCACCTGCAACCTGCAGAACCTGGTCGACGAGCCCATCAGCGTGGCGGTCCCGGGCGACGACCAGGGGCGCACCGTCTCCCGGCTCGACCTGTGCGGGATCATCGAGGCGCGGATGCGCGAGATGTTCGAGATGCTCCGGGACGAGATGGCGGCGGCGGGCCGCGTTGTGCTGCCGGCAGGGATCGTGCTCACCGGCGGCGCCGCCCAGATTGCGGGTGCGGCTGAACTTGCCCGCGATGTCCTCAAGATGCCGGTCCGGATCGGCTCGCCACACCGCATCGGCGGGCTGGTGGACAACATTTCCGACCCGTCGTACGCAACGGCAGTCGGCCTGCTCCACTGGGGCGCGGCGCAGGTGGCCGCAGCCGAAACCACGCGGTATGAGTCGGCGCCCGGTGGCGGCATCTTCGGCCGTCTGGCATCAGCGATCCGCAACCTCTTCCCGTAGGCACGGGGCTTCCAAAAATGTGGCTCGAGACCGCATCCGGTCGTGTCGGCTTCGAGTCTGCGCGCGTATACTGCCTCGACGCCACGGGCCAGGGATCCGGGGCGGCGTCCAGCATCCGGCAGCGCCCGGTCGGGAGTCCGGCCCGACCTCGCGTAACGCCGTCGTAACGCCCAGGAGACGCCCGATGCCGTTGCGGTCCGATTCAGAGAACTTCGCCCTCATCCGCGTCATCGGCGTGGGTGGCGGCGGCAGCAATGCAGTCAACCGGATGATCCGGGCCGAGATGATGGGCGTTGAGTTCATCGCCTGCAATACGGACGCTCAGGCGCTGCTCCAGTCGGATGCGCCCAACAAGATCCGCATCGGCGACAAGATCACGCGCGGCCTCGGCGCCGGCGGCGATGCCACGATTGGCGCACGCGCGGCCGAGGAGGATCGCGACCGGATCGCGGACGCCCTCGCTGACTCCGACATGGTGTTCATCACCGCTGGCCTGGGCGGCGGCACGGGCTCCGGCGCCGCACCTGTCGTCGCGGAGATTGCCAAGGAGGCCGGCGCGCTCGCCATCGGCGTCGTGACCAAGCCGTTCGCGTTTGAGGGCGCCCGGCGCAAGCTGATCGCCGAGAAGGCGGCTGAGGAGCTCAAGAGCAAGGTCGACACGCTGATCACCATCCCCAACGATCGCTTGCAGACCGTTGTGGACAAGAAGACCTCGCTGGTGGACGCCTTCCGCGTTGTGGACGACGTCCTGCGCCAGGGTGTCGCGGGCATCAGCGACATCATCACCGTGCCGGGGCTCATCAACCTGGACTTCGCCGACGTCCGCACGATCATGAAGGACGCGGGCTCCGCGCTGATGGGGATCGGCAGGACCAGCGGCGAGAACCGCGCGCTGGAGGCTGCCCGCCAGGCCGTCGCCAGCCCGCTCCTTGAGCTCAACATCACGGGCGCGCAGGGGATCCTGTTCAACATCACCGGCTCGTCCAACCTCACGCTGTGGGAGGTCACGGAGGCTGCGGAAGAGATCCGCGCCGCTGCCGATCCAGAGGCGAACATCATCTTCGGCACCAGCTTCAATGAGCGCCTCGGCGACGAGGTGATGGTCACCGTCATCGCCACGGGCTTTGACGGCCGACGCCGCTCGGACACCGGCCGGTTTGGCGCCACCGAGCGACCGGCTGTGGGCGCCACGCGCCAGACCGTTGGCGCTGCGCCGCTCGTCCAGCCGGCAGCGTCGTTCGGCTCTCACGCCCCCGCTGCGCCGTCGTCGCGCGGCGTGCTGGACGCGTTCAACGATCGCTACGAGGCGGCCGATGCGGCGCCCAGGCAGCGTGAGGAGCCGGCCCCGGTTCCCGCTCCTGTGCGTCCGTCGGACCGCACGGCCGAGCCGGGCCGCCGCACGTCGTGGAACCCAGAAGACCTCGAGATCCCCGCGTTCCTGCGCCAGTCGCGCGACCGGTAACCGCGGCCGGTCCTGACCGGCCGCCTCGTGGATCCTGACGTGGACGCTGACGTCGCCTTCTTCGCGCGCGCCCGTGCGG
Organism: Chloroflexota bacterium; assembly: GCA_025355255.1. GTDB lineage: Bacteria > Chloroflexota > Limnocylindria > Limnocylindrales > CSP1-4 > CAIXZV01. The sequence continues at coordinate 3,440 of JANYAA010000324.1, forward strand.
ACGTGCTCGCTCGGATTGCAGCGGCCTGCGCGCGTTCGGGCAGGGATGTGGCGGCCGTGACGCTGGTCGCGGTATCCAAGACGGCCCCCGTCGATCGCGTCAGGGCGGCCATCGCCGCGGGGCTCACGGTGCTGGGCGAGAACCGGGTGCAGGAGGCGGCGGGCAAGGTGCCGGTGGCCCCGGGCGCCGCGTGGCATTTGGTGGGGCCGCTGCAGTCCAACAAGGCCCGCCGCGCGGTGGAGCTGTTTGACGCCATCGAGACCCTGGACTCGGTGGAGCTGGCGATCCGGCTGGACCGGCTTGCGGGCGAGGTTCGGCCCGGGCGGCCGCTGCCGGTGCTGCTCCAAGTCAACGTGGATGCGGATGCCGCCAAGGCTGGGTTTGCGCCGGCGGATGCGCCGGGGGCCGTTGCGGCCGTGTTGGCGCTGCCAAACCTGCGGCTCGATGGGCTGATGACGATCGGACGCCTGGCAATATCGCCGGAGGACGCACGCGCAACCTTCCGCGAACTGCGCGACCTCAGCGACTCGCTGCGTGCGCTGCACCCCGAGCTTGGACCCGAGCTCTCGATGGGCATGACCGACGACTTCGAGGTGGCCGTGGAGGAGGGGGCGACCATCGTGCGGGTTGGCCGGGCAATCTTTGGCGAGCGCCCCCGCGCGGCCGACGCTGTTGCGGATCCCAGGTAGCGCCAGCGATGATCCAGACCGTCGTCGGCCTGCTGGTTGGGCTGCTGTGGCTGCTTGTGCTGGGACGGATCTGGATCAGCTGGGTGGACCCAACCTGGCGTTCCCGACTTGCCCGGTTCCTGTTCTCGGCAACTGAACCCATGATTGCGCCGGTGCGACGGGCGCTGCCCCGGACAGGCATGTTCGATTTCTCGAGCCTCCTCGTGCTGGTGGTGCTGGGCCTCGTCTGGCGGGCGCTGCTGTAGCCATGGTGCACAGCAGCGTCCGGTTTGGCGTCCACCTGACGCCCCGTGGCGGGCAGGACCGCGTGGACGGCGTGGCGGAGGGCGTGCTGCGGGTTCGCGTCGCCGCGCCGCCGGTGGACGGCGCCGCCAATGACGCACTCGTGAAGCTGCTCGCGTCCGAACTAGGCGTGCCGCGGAGCACCGTACGCCTCGTCAGCGGCGCCACGGCTCGGACCAAGGTCATCGAGGTGGAGGGTGCCGAGGCCCTGGTCGCGGCGCGCTGGCCGGACCTGTTCCGCACGGGCTAGGAGGCGCTGGCGTGCCGATCGCACGGTCCGCGCTCTGCGCTAGAATGCTGGTCCCTTCGGGGAGACGGGCGATTAGCTCAGTTGGTTAGAGCGCACGGTTCACATCCGTGA
>JANYAA010000338.1 GCA_025355255.1 Chloroflexota bacterium
CCCGGCTGACCTGACGCAGGCGTATGCCAAGGGCGCCCGGCAGCACGGGGTCCAGATCTTCGAGCACTGCGCCGTCACTGGGATCACCAAGGCCAACGGCCGTGTCACGGGCGTCCTGACTGAGCGCGGCCCCGTGGCGGCCGACATCGTGATCAACGCCGCGGGGATGTGGGGTCGCGATGTTGGCGCGATGGCCGGCGCCACGGTCCCGCTACAGGCCACCGAGCACTACTACCTGATCACCGACACGGTGGACTGGGCACATCCGGATCTGCCGGTGGTGGAGGACCCGAGCCTCTACGCCTACTACCGAGAAGAGGGTGGGGGCGTCCTCGTGGGGCTGTTTGAGCCTGTTGCTGGCGTTTGGGCGCTGGACGGCGTGCCGAAGGAGATCGAGTTCGCCAGCCTTCCGCCCGATTGGGATCGCATCGGCCCATATATCGATGCCGCCCTTGGGCGGTTCCCGTCGCTCCGCAACGCCGGTGTCCGGACCATGTTCTGCGGGCCGGAGAGCTTCACACCAGATGTCCACATGCAGCTGGGCGAGGCGCCGGAGCTGCGCGGCTTCTACGTGGCCGCCGGGATGAACTCCATCGGCGTCCTGACAAGCGGCGGCGTGGGCTCCGCGATGGCAAGCCTGGTGGCAGACGGCACCGTCGATATCGACCTGACCGGGATGCAGGTGTCCCGGACTCAAACCTACGAGACCAGCCGGCGCTTCCGCAAGGACCGCGGCGTGGAGCAGCTGGGCCGGCTGTACACCCACGCGGTGATGCCCGGCTGGCAGCCCGCCACGGCGCGCAACGTGCGGCGGTCTGTCGTGCATGACAGGTTGGCTTCGTATGGCGCGCACTTCTCGCCATCGGCCGGCTATGAGGTTGCGGAGTGGTTTGACCCAGACGGATTGCACCCGACAGTCATCCCCGGCTTCCACCGCGACGGCACCTGGGCGCTGCGTGAGGCCGAGCACCGAGCGGTACGCGAGGGCGTCGGCCTGCTGGATCTGTCGATGATGGCCAAGGTGCTGGTGCAGGGTCGGGATGCTCTGGCGGTGCTCAACCGGGTCTGCACCTCCAATATCGATGTGCCCGTTGGGCGCCTTGTCTACACGCAATGGTGCAACGAGCGCGGCGGCATCGAGGCGGACCTCACGGTCACCCGTATTGCCGAGCATCAGTTCATGGTGGTGGCCTCGGACTTGATCCAGCGCAAGCTCGTCCCCTGGATCGAGCGGTACGCACGCCTCGACGAGCACGTCGCGGCCACTGATGTGACATCGGGCATCACGCTGCTGCAGGTCCAGGGGCCGCGCTCACGCGAGCTGCTCGCCGGGCTGACGAGCGCCGACATGTCAAACGAGGCGTTCCCGTACCTCACAGCCCGGGAGATCGACCTGGGCTATGCGCGCTGCACCGCGATGCGCGTCACCTACCTGGGCGAGCTTGGCTGGGAGCTCCACGTTCCGGCCGACATGGCGCTCACGGTGTACGACACGCTCATCGAGGCCGGAGCACCGTTTGGCCTGCGCAATGTCGGCATGAAGGCCCTCAGCAGCCTCCGCTTCGAGAAGGCGTATCGGGACTTCGGCACCGATATCGACAACACCGATACCCCGATGGACGTGGGGCTCGGCTTCACCATCGCGTGGGACAAGGCCGGCGGCTTCATCGGCCGTGACGCGCTGCTCGCCAAGCGCATGGCGGGACCGCCGACAAAGCGTCTGGTACAGGTGTTCTTGGAGGACCCAGAGCCGCTGCTGTTCCACGGCGAGCCGCTATGGCGCGGTGGCGAGCGCGTGGGCCATCTGCGCGCAGGCGCGTATGGGCACACACTTGGGGGAGCCGTTGGCCTCGCCATCATGGAAGACGAGGCTGGCCTGCCGGCCGACGCGGTGAACGGCAGCGGCTATGAAGTGGACATCGCCGGCGTCCGATATCCGGCGCGAGTGTCCCTGAAGCCGATGTACGACCCGGATCGTCGCCGAATCCTCGCTTGAACAGGAGTCCCCACATGACGCAGCCCGTTGAGATCCAGTACTTCTACCGCACCCGCTGGGGCGCCCACGAGGAGTTCATCGACCTCTTCAAGCGCAATCACTGGCCGATCCTCCGCGAGCAGCTCGCCGCCGGGCGGTACACGGCCGTGCGCATGACGACGGCCCGCTTCCATGCCCAGGGCCCGCACGCCTGGGACATCATGGTGTCCATCACCTACCGCGACTGGGCAGCCGTTGAGGCGCACAGCGACGGAGCGATCGCCGAGCGGCTCTATCCGGATCAGGATGCCTTTAAGGCGGAGGAGCGCCGACGGTTTGAGCTCCTCGAAGATCACTGGGACGTGGTGCTTGCAGAGGTGGCGCTGCCCGGCTGACGGAAGCAGTCGTGGGCGTCCGACGTGTTGGCGGGCAGCTCTGCCAACCGTCGCGCGCGCCGTGCCAGCCGACCGGTGATAATGGCAGCCTCATCCTGACGCCCTCCGGAGGCCCGCGCCGCCCGTGCCGATGATCACCGAGCTCACGCGTATCGAGCCCGTCCACCTTGCCCGCCTCGAAGCGCAAGGCGTCTTCACCACGGGCATCCTGCTCGAGGTGTCGTCAACGTCTACGCGTCGCCAGTCCCTTGCGGACCACGTGAAGGCCACCCCCAACGACGTCCGCACGTGGCGTGACGAAGCGCTTATGCTCAACCTCGCAGGCGTGACAGCACACGAGCATCAGCTGTTCATTCAGGCCGGCATTGAGGGCCTTGCCAACTTGTTGTCCATTGACCTCCCCACATTCCGTCTGCGGCTGCTGCGCGCCGCCACCGAGCTCAACTGGGAGGTCCCGGCGGATCTCATGGTTGCCGGGTGGTGGGAGCAGGCGCGGACGCTCGAGGAGGCTTAGCGGCCGGTACGCCGGCCCCGCCCATGATCTCTACCCTCCGCGGGCTGGTGGCCGGGCTCGTGCTCGGTGTGGCCGCCGGGCTGGTTGTCGTCGCCCTGGCCATCCTGCCGTTCCTGAACCCCGTCTGGGTTGGCTTCGAGCAGACCCGCAGCAGCGTCACCAGCTGGACCGGGTATCCCGAGCAGACGGTCAGGTGGGTCACCGGTTCGGTCCTGCACGACCTCGTCATCGGCCCGCCGGACTTCGCAGTCACCGTCGATGGTGCACCCGTGCTCAATGAGCGCGAACGCGAGCACATGCGCGATGTCCGACGTGTGTTCTCGTCGTTCTTCGTGGGAGCCGCGGGCGGCTTGGTTGTCCTTGTTGCGGCGTTTGCCTTTGCGAGGGGAGCAGGGCGCAAGGTGCTCTGGCGGCGCCTCAGCCGAGCGGGCCTGGCGATTGCTGCCGTCACCGTCATCGGCGGGGCAGCGGCGCTGTTCTTCTTCGACGCTGCGTTCGGGATCTTCCACGAGCTCTTCTTTCCGGCGGGCAGCTTCCTCTTCGACCCGCGAACCGAACGCCTCGTGCAGCTCTTTCCAGAGCAGTTCTGGGTTGAGAGCGCAACGTGTGTCGGCGTGGTCGTGATCGTCCTTGGCCTGGCGCTTGGGCACATTGCAGACCGGCGCGCCCGCGGCATCGGGATCCTGAGGCTTGGCCGGTGAACGGCGGCATCCCGATCGCGCGCATCGCCGGGGTGGAGATCCGCGTCTCGCTCACGCTTGCGCTGCTCCTCGCCGTGGTGACGCTCCTGGGTGCTGAGCAGGCGGCCGCCACCGATCCAACCATGAGCATGGCGATCCAGTGGCTGATCGGCGGCGCCACAGCCCTGGTGTTCTTGGGCAGCGTGATTGGCCACGAGCTCGCGCATGCCCTCACAGGACGCAGGCGGGGTGTGCCCACGGGTTCCGTTGTGGTGGGGTTCATCGGCTCTCTGGCGCCGCTGACCGTGCAGGCCGGCAAGCCCGCCGACGAGCTGGCGATTGCGGCTGCCGGACCCCTGCTGTCGCTCGGCATCGCCGCAGTAATGTTGCCGGCAGCCCTGCTCGTTGATGCGGCCTCGCCGCTGGTCGCAGCAATCGCTGGCGGCGCCCTCGTGGTGGGCGGCCTCAACCTCGTGATGGGGGTGGTGAGCTTCTTGCCCGGTCTGCCGCTCGATGGCGGCCGCATCGTTCGGGCCATAGCGTGGGCGCGCACAGGCGACATTGATCGGGCGGGCCGTGTGACGGTGACCGTCGGACGCCTGCTGGGCTGGATGGTCGCCGGGGGCGGCATCCTGTTGGCGCTCGTGAGCCGCCCTTCTGAGGGGTTGCTGCTGATAGCGCTCGGCTGGCTGCTGGCGGGCGGATCGCGCACCCTCGAGAAGCGCCTCGCGCTTGAGGCGTCGCTCCGCGGTGCAACGATTGAGGACGCGCTGGTGGCCGATGTCTTGCGCGTCCCGGCAGGCCTGACCGTCGACACCTTTGCAGAACGCATCGCTGCGGGCGAAGGAGGTGGCGTGGCAGTCGTGATGCAGGGCGACGTCGTCCTTGGGCTGATCGGCAGCGGCAAGATCGCCAGAACCGGCGCCAAGCGCGTTGCGACCATGCGCGCTGGTGAGCTCGTGGCGGATCAAGTGGCCATTGAGCCCCTGGCGCCAGGTGCAACGCTCTGGTCTGCAATTGAGATCCTCAACGCGGGGCGCCTCGACGGGCTGCCGGTGCTTGCTGACGGCCAGCTGCTCGGCGTGGTCACCAGGGCGAGCGCGAGCGAGGTGATCCGCGCACGGTGGCCGGACGCCCCCGCGGCGCGCAACCGCCGGCGTCCCCAGTAGACGGGCTCGTCCGCCACCCACCGCAGCGTCCGGGCCGGTAGGATCAGCGCTGGAGGTTCCATGGACCGAAACGATGCCCCCCGTGCCGAGCGTCGGCGCCTGACCCACGTGGACCGCGGCGGACGGCCGCGCATGGTGGACGTGAGTGCCAAGCCCGCTACCGCTCGCCGCGCCGTTGCCGAGGCCGAGGTGGCCGTTGGCGCTGAGACCCTGAGCATGGTGATCGATGGCGGTGGCGCGAAGGGCGACGTCCTCACGGTTGCCGAGCTGGCGGGCGTGATGGGGGGCAAGCGCACCTCAGAGTTGATCCCGCTCTGCCACCCGATCGCCCTGACGGACCTCGTCGTCTCGATCATCCCGGATCGCGGCGCAAGCTGTCTGCGGATCCGCGCAGAGGCCGCCACCGTCGGAGCCACGGGCGTGGAGATGGAGGCGATGACCGCTGCCGCGGTTGCTGCGCTCACCGTGTACGACATGGTGAAGGGCGTGGAGCGCGGGGTGGAGGTCCGCAACCTGCGGCTCGTCTCCAAGAGCGGCGGCAAGAGCGGCGAGTGTCATCGGCCAGCCGAGGCGCCTCGGCTGGACGCCCCACGACCGCGCCCCAAGCCCGGCGACCGCATCGCCGGGCGCGTCGGCCGCCACAAGCCCGCAGGCTGAGCCTCGTGGCGCGTACGGCCGTCGTGCTGACGGTGAGTGATCGGGTTGCGTCAGGCACGCGCGATGACGCATCCGGACCTGCGCTCGCGGCACGCCTCGGGGAGCTCGGCTGGGCGGTGGTGCACCGCCTCGTGCCCGATGAGCGCCCCCTCATCGCCGCAGCGCTGCGCAAAGCGGCCGCAGAGCACCCGCTAGTCATCTCGACCGGCGGCACGGGTCTCACGCCCCGCGACGTGACGCCGCAGGCCACGGGCGATGTCCTGGACTACGAGATCCCCGGGATTGCGGAGGCGATGCGGGCGGTCGGGCGCCTCTCCACGCCGCTTGCGGACCTGTCGCGGGCAAAGGTCGGCGTCCTCGGCCAGAGCCTGGTCATCAACCTTCCGGGATCGCCACGAGGTGCCCTGGAGTCATTCGAGGCGGTGGTCCCGTTGCTGGATCACGCCGTGCGGACGCTCGCCGGGCCGTACGATCACGAGGCTGCAGGACGTGTCCCCGGTCCCGCAGTCAGCCATGTTCATGAGCGCGAGGACCCCTAGATCATGTTCGGCGCATTCAGCGATGTCCCGGCCTACCCGCTGGTCTTGCCCATCTTCTGGGGCTCGATGGCGATCTTCCTGCTCGTGGTCGTGCGCCATGTGAAGGTGTGGGCCAAGGCCGCCTCGATTCCGCCGCGCGCCGGCGTGGATGTGCCCCGTCGTCTTGGGGGTCTCGTGCGCTACGCGATCATCCAGACACGGATGTACCGCGAGTCTAGCGTTGGCTTGATGCACCTTGGGCTGTTTCTCGGCTCGATCATCCTGCTGATCGGCAACATGAACTTCGTCACCTGGGGCCTCTTTGAGGCGGTTGTGGCGTGGCCGCTTGACGGGCTCTTCTGGCACCTGCTGCTCGGCGTCCAGAACGTTGTGGCGATCGCCGCCTTGCTGGGTGCCGCGTATGCGTTCTATCGCCGCCTCGTCGTCCGTCCGACCCGCCTCACGCTGTCGCGCATGTCGTTGCTCACGCTGGTCTTCATCACGCTCGTCGTGGGCACGGAGACCATCGCGCAGATCTTCGAGTCGGTCGCCAGGGGCGGGCTCACGGGCGCATGGCTGGCCAACGGGCTTGCCGGCCTGTTCACCGGCATGGACCCGCAGACCGCCATCAACATCTACGCCGCGTTCTTCTGGGCGCACATGCTGGTGCTCTCGGTCTTCCTCGTCTACATCCCGTTCAACAAGCACTTCCACGTGTACGCCAGCTTCGTCAACATCTGGCTGCGCAAGCTTGAGCCGCGCGGCCAGCTGCCGAACATGGACCTCGAGTCCGAGAACGCCTCGTTCGGCATTCGGACGCTGGCGGACTTCAGCTGGAAGGACATGCTCGACGGCTTCACGTGCACCGAGTGCGGGCGCTGCCAGCAGGCCTGCCCCGCGTTCAACACCGGCAAGCCGCTCAACCCGAAGATGCTGATCATGAACATCCGGCGCGAGGCCACTGCGGCCGAGGCCGGGCTGCCGCTGATCCCCAACTCGCCCGGGGTGGTGGCCACATATGGGCTGGACGACAGCCTCAAGCCCGCTGCTTTGGCGCGCCCCGTCATCGACAACATCATCTCGTACGACGCCGTGTGGGACTGCCTGACGTGCGGCGCATGTGTTGAGGCGTGCCCGGTCTCGATTGAGCACGTGGACAAGATCGTCGGGATCCGGCGCAACCTCGTGCTTGAGGACAGCAAGTTCCCGGCCGAGCTCACCGCCGCGTTCCGGGGCATGGAGAGCGTGTCCAACCCCTGGGGCCAGCCCCCGGCTGCGCGGCTTGACTGGACGAAGGGTCTGCCGTTCACTGTCCAGACGGTGGCCGACGTCAAAGCCGCTGGGCTGCTCGAGGCTCTTGAGGTCCTTTACTGGGTGGGCTGTGCGGCGGCGTTTGACGATCGCAACAAGAAGGTGGCGCGCGCTGTGGCCACATGTCTCGAGGCTGCCGGCGTTTCCTTCGCGGTTCTGGGCCAGGAGGAGGCCTGTACCGGCGATCCCGCCCGCCGCATGGGCAACGAGTACGTCTTCCAGATGCTCGCGACGGCTAACGTGGCAACGCTGAACAAGTACGGCATGGCCGAGAAGACCATCGTCACCGCGTGCCCGCATTGCTTCAACTCGCTCGGCAACGAGTACCCGCAGTTTGGCGGCAACTACAGCGTGAAACACCACAGCCAGTTCCTCGCGGAGCTGGTGGCGAAGGGCCGTCTGAAGCTAGGCAGCAACGGCCTACCGCAGCGCACCATCACGTACCACGACTCCTGCTATCTGGCGCGCTACAACGGCGTGATCGCCGAACCGCGCAAGATCATCGGCGCCATTCCCGGGCTCGAGTTCACCGAGATGGACAAGCACGGGCGCCAGAGCTTCTGCTGCGGTGCCGGCGGCGGCCGAATGTGGATGGAGGAGGCCCGCGGCGAGCGCGTCAACGGCGCCCGGACGCTGCAGGTGCTCGACACCAAGGCTGACCTTGTTGCAACGGCCTGCCCCTTCTGCATGGTGATGCTCCGCGACGGCCTGACCGATGCCGGCCACGGGCCGGACACCGCCAATCCCGTCACCGCCCAGGACATCAGCGAGCTGCTTGCGGCCTCGCTGGCGCCCATTGCGGACCGCAACGTGCCGGAGGGCCGGCGGCTCAGCGTCGTCTAGGCGCAATCAAGGAGGCTCAACGTGGCGTCGTCCCCGGTCCACGGTTCAGTCCGCCTCACGGAAGACCAGATCCTGTTGCGCGACGCCGTGCGCGTCCTGTCCGACGACCGTGTGGCGCCGCGCGCGGCGGAGATCGACAAGACAGGGGAGTTCCCGCAAGACCTGCGCAGGCTCCTTGCAGACCAGTCCGTGTTTGCTATTCCGTTTGCGGAGCGCCACGGCGGGCTTGGGGCAGACCTGCTGACCCTCGCGCTCGCCATCGAGCAGCTGAGCCGCCACTGCGCCACTACCGGGCTGATGCTTGCCGTGCAGGCCCTGGGCGCCATCCCCATCCAGGTGGCCGGCACAGAAGAGCAGCAGGAGCGCTGGATCCCGGGTCTCGCATCCGGCGAGAAGATGATCGCGTTTGGGCTGACGGAGGCTGAGGCAGGGTCTGACCCCGGCGGCATCCGGACCCGCGCCGTTCGCGACGGCGACGACTACGTCATCACCGGGTCCAAGCGCTTCATCAGCCACGCCAGTGTTGCGGACTACGTGGTGGTCTTCGCCGCCACCAACCCCGACGCCGACAAGGCCAGCCGCCGCCTCTCCGCCATCCTTGTGGAGACCGACCGCCCGGGTTTCGCCGTCACGCGGCTGGAGCACAAGATGGGCCTGCGGGGATCGCCCACGGCTGAGCTCGCGTTTGACGGGGTTCGCGTGCCCATCGGCAATCGGCTCGGCGATGAGGGTCAGGGCTTCGCCATCGCGATGCAGACCTTTGAGCGCTCGCGGCCGGGGATTGCCGCGCAGGCGGTGGGCCTGGCGCAGGGCGCGCTGGAGGTGGCCGCCAAGTACGCCACGGAGCGGCGCCAGTTCGGCAAGCCCATTGCGGACCTCCAGATGGTGCAGGCAATGCTGGCCGACATGGACGCTGGAACTGAAGCGGCGCGCCATCTGCTCTACACGGCCTGCCAGGAGATCGAGGCGGGCTCGCCGGATGCCGCACGCTGGGCGGCAATCTGCAAGCTTGTCGCGGGCGACAACGCGATGCGCGTGACCACGGATGCCGTGCAGGTCCTTGGCGGCTACGGGTATGTGGAGGACTTTCCGGTGGAGCGGATGATGCGCGACGCCAAGATCACCCAGCTGTACGAGGGCACCCAGCAGATCCAGCGCCTGATCGTTGCGAGGTCCCTGCTCAGCCCGCGCTAGGTGAGCATTGGGTCCATCTGGCTACCGCATGTAGTGGTATCGTTGCGCCACACCACAAGGGATAGTGGTGGGATGCCATGGAGACTGGATGCGCTGTCCGCAGTGCTCGGCCCGGGACACCCGCGTGGTGGACTCGCGAGACCTCGACGACGCTGCCACCATTCGGCGCCGGAGGGAGTGCCCAGGGTGCGGCAGCCGCTTCACCACGTACGAGCGCGTTGAGGCCGCTCGCCTGGTCGTGGTCAAGCGCGACGGGACCCGCCAAGAGTTTGACCGCGACAAGCTGGCGTCGGGTCTCGCGAAGGCGCTGACGCGCCGACCAGTCGCTGACGACGCGGCGGAGCGGGGAGCCGACGCCATCGAGACAACACTGCGCGCAAGCGGCCAGTCTGAGGTCCCCAGTTCGCTTGTCGGCACGCTGGCGATGGAGCGTCTCCGCGCCATCGACCATATCGCCTACATCCGGTTTGCATCCGTGTACCAGAGCTTCGAGGACCTCGAGGATCTCAAGCGCGAGGTGGACTCGCTGTTCGCCGAAGGGGGCTCTGTGAAGAAGGGAAAGCGCGAGCGATGAGCGTCCTAGCGGACCGCGACATTCGGGCGGAGCTTGAGTCGGGCCGCGTGCGGATTGACCCGTACGATCCTTCGGACCTGCAGCCGTCATCGGTGGACCTCCACCTTGACGCGAGCTTTCGGGTCTTCCGCAACAACCGCTACGCCTTCATCGATCCGCGTCTGCCGCAGCCGGACTTGACGGAGCTGCTCACGATCACCGGGGACGATCCCTTCATCCTGCATCCCGGCGAGTTTGTCCTGGGCCAGACGCTTGAGTGGGTCGAGCTGCCGGACGATCTGGTAGCGAGGCTGGAGGGCAAGTCCTCCCTTGGCCGGCTTGGGCTGCTCATTCACTCCACGGCTGGCTACGTCGATCCCGGCTGGAAGGGCACGCTCACCCTTGAGCTGTCCAACGTGGCGAACCTGCCGATCGCGCTGTATGCGGGGATGCGGATTGGCCAGATCAGCTTCTTCCGCATGAGCTCGCCCGTGGAGCGCCCGTACGGATCCAAGGGTCTCGGATCCAAGTACCAGGGCCAGAGCCAGCCCACGGCCTCATCCGCGCACGCGGACTTTGAACGCGGCCGCCGGAAGCCTGCAGGCGCCTGAACCATGGCCATCAACGATGCGGTCCACTGGCGGGCCGACCTTCGCGGCGGCACCACGGTCGCGCTGGTCCAGGCGGGCAGCTTCCTCGGCGATGCCGGGTCGCTGCTGGGACCCGTGCCGTGGGTCCTCTGGCGCCCCCTCGTGGAGGCCGATCTGGATGAGAACCGGCGGCTACGCCAGGCGCTGAACTGTCTGCTCGTCGAGACGCCGGCCGGCCGCGTGCTCATCGAGACGGGGATGGGGGAGCGCCAGAACCCGCATCTCGCCGCGTCACGCGGGTATCAGGGCCCGGACATCGTTCCAACGCTGCAGAACGCCGGGTTTGACCCGGCGAGCGTGGATGTGGTGGCGATGAGCCACCTGCACTTCGACCATGCCGGCGGCTTGCTCCGCGCGGACGGGTCACGCGCCTTCCCCCGGGCGCGGATCGTGGCACAGCGGGCGGAGTGGGAGATCTCGGCCCGCGAGAACGGGCGCATCGCCGCGTCGTACGACCAGGCTGAGTTGCGCCTGGTCGCGGACTGGGGTGCCGACGGCTGGGCGGAAGGCGATCGGGAGCTGCTCCCGGGCGTCAGCGTCATCCGCA
>JANYAA010000340.1 GCA_025355255.1 Chloroflexota bacterium
GGCCGACCGGGCCCGTGATTGAGGGCTCGACCATCTCGTCCAGTGAGCAGGGCTTCCCCAGGCACGAGCGTTGTGGCCAGGGAAAGTGGCGGCCCGATCGGTCCGGAAGACGGGATAGCAGGTCTTGCTGAGCACGAAACGGGGGAGTGGAGCCGACACTCGGATTTGAACCGAGGACCTGCTGTTTACGAAACAGCTGCTCTACCGCTGAGCTATGTCGGCGCGAAGTCGAGTCTAGCAGCCCTTCCTGCGCATGGCACCCTGCCACCCTGTGCACGACACCCTGGTTCGCCGCGACCGCCGGCCTGGGATGCCCTACTGCCGAGGGCCAGGAGAGGGGCGCTGGCGGCGTCCCTTGGTGTCCTCCGCCATCGACCACTCAAAGTTGTCAAGCAGGGCGATGAGGGCTGGCGCCTCCCATGCGCGGAAGCGCTTCTTGCCGAAGCTGATGGGCCGAAGGACTGAAGCCGCCTCGAGCGAATTGAGCGCGTTGCGCGCCGCAACCTCCGAGACCGAGAGCATGTCCGCAACGGTCTTGCCGTCGAGGATGGGCTGGGCGGGGATCGCGGCGATCAGGCGCGCGGCTGTCGAGTCCGCGCGTGGCCGCTTGGCCCGCTCGAGCCAATCCGCCTGCATGATTGCAAGATCGCTGGCAAACGTTCGCGACCGGCTGGTGGCGTCAATGACGACCTCCGCAAAGAACCGGCACCATTCGGCGAGATCCCCGGATCGATAGGCGGTCAACCCTTCGACGTAGCGACTGCCATTCGCGGCGAGCACGATGCTAACTGGCGGCGCGAACCTGCTGGACAGCCCACGGCGGCGGAAGACCACATGGATCAGGGCGCGACCAACGCGACCGTTGCCATCGGCAAACGGGTGAATGGTCTCGAACTGCGCGTGGGCGATGGCCGCTTGGACGATCGCGGACGAGTCAGCCAAGTTGAGGTACGTCGCGAGATCATCGAGGAGCGCGCGGACCCGCCCCTCCGCAGGCGGAATGAACTCCGCCCCGCGAGGGCTGTGATCGCTGCCCCCGATCCAGTTCTGCTCCTCCCGGATCTTGCCGACGATCTGGGCATCCCGACTGTTGCGTAGCAGGATCCTGTGGAGCGCCTTGATCTCTTCGGCTGAAATGTCGGCCTGGCTGGCACCCAGGTCCACAGCCGCCTGCATAGCCTCGATGTTGCCGACGACCTCGCGCGCCGCCGCATCCGCGTCTGATGGTGAGAGCAGCGCTTCGGCCAGCCGACGCTGGGAGAGACGCAGTCCTTCAATTCGGGATGACGCGACGCTCTCGGCCCGGAGGAGTTGCCGGCTGAGCGCCTCGAGTCCCGCGAACGTGGTGTCGAGCTGGAGATCACTGACGGCGCGCTCAGCTTCGACAACCACTGTGGCAACCGACTGCGGCAACACGAAGTGCTGGGCTGCTATCAGGTCCGGAACGTACGCCTCGTAGACAAAGCTAGAGCGGTCCGCGTGACTGCCGTATCCGTCCAGGCTTGGCTGCCAGACGCGGCGTTCAGTTGTAGGCATTCGAACCTTTCGCTAGGCCACACATAGCGAAAGAATAGCCCACAACCTTGTGCGTGAAGAGACGCAACGAAAGGTAATAACCTATCATTGCTTCGCTCAGACCTGGCGCAAGGCATCCGCCACCGCAGACGGTCAACTGCTCAGGAACGCCCGGACCGCCACCCGCCGGTTGCACGCCTTGGAGCCGGCGGCGGCACGACGCAGCGCCTCGTCCGGGCTTGCGGCCTTGATGATCCAGAAGCCGGCGACGTAGACCTGCGACACCACGTGCGGCCCGTCGGCGAACACTGCCTCGCCCGCCCGGGCATCGATCATGGTGGCCAAACTCGGCGAGGACAGCCCGCCCGCGAACACCCAGTGGCCATCGGCCTGCAGCCCGTCGTTGAAGGCGTCGATGGCGGCCCCTTCATCGCCCGTGGCGGAGTTGGTGGTGTCGTCCAGCACAGAGATCAGGTACTGCGCCACCGGGTTCGTCTCCAGGGGTTTCGGCCCTTCGCCGGTACGCTGGGCCCCTACACCAGCAGCATGCCCACCCAAACAGGTACCCCGACCCCATGGCCGCCGACCAAACGACCGACAAGACCACACGAACCGCCACCAAGCGCCGATCCCAGCCCTGGACCGTCCGCGTCGCCGGCTGGAGCGCCCGCCATCGATGGCCCGTGTTCGCCGGCTGGTTCGTCCTCACCATCGGGCTTTTCCTGGCCAGCCAGTCCATGGGCGGCATCCGCGCCTTGAGCGCCACGGGCGGGCCCGGCGGCTCCCCAACCGAAGCCGTGCTTGGCTCGAAGGCGATGGGCGCAGGCCGAGCCGCCGCCACAAGCTCCGAGAAGATGACCGTCGTGGTGGCCAGCAGCTCCGTGCCCGTGACCGATCCCGCCTTCAAGAAGACGGTCGAAGACGT
>JANYAA010000383.1 GCA_025355255.1 Chloroflexota bacterium
CGGTAGAAGCGCTCGAAGACGGCATCAAGCTGGTCCGCGGCAAGGCCCGGGCCGTGGTCGGCCACCGACAGGCGCACGACATCGGGTGTCGTCTCGACCACCACGCGGACCACGGACCCGTCCGGCGCGTGGCGGACTGCGTTGGAGAGATAGTTCCACATGATCTGGGCCAAGCGGTCGCGGTCTGCCAACGCGAGGGCTGGCACCTCCGGAAGCTCGAGCGTGATGCCCCGTGGCAGGGCGAGCGGCAGGAAACGGACACCGGTGTGCCTGGCCACCTCGGACACGTCGACGGGGCCGATCCGCAGCGGCAGCTGGTGCGCCTCCGCGCGCCAGAGCTCTGAGAGGTCGCTGACCATCCGTGTCAGCCTCGCGGTCTCGGCCCGCAGGAGGTGCCACGTCTGGCCTGACGGGGCGATGACGCCGTCCTCCAGCCCCTCGAGGTAGCCGTCGAGCGTTGCCAGCGGGGTGCGCAGCTCGTGCGCGACGTCGCCCACGAGCTGGAGCCGGCGGCGCTCGGTCGCCTCGAGCGATCCCGCCATCGCGTTGAACGATGTCGCGAGTTCCGCAAGTTCGCCCGGCTCGTCCGTCTCCACGCGCTCCGCGTAGTGGCCGGCCGCGATCCGCCGGGACGCCTCTGCAAGGCGCGTCACGGGGCGAGCGATCCGGGCCGCCACAGCCATGCTCACGACTGCGGCCGTGGCGACCGCCGTCACGGTTGCCGCGAGCAGCGCCCGCTGCATCGCCTCCACGAAGGCGCTCTGCGTGGCGACGGCCATCGCCTGCCCCATTGGGTCGCCGGGCAGGTGGCCCATCGCCTCGGCGAAGTAGCCGGGACCCGTCACCAGGGCGGCGAGGCCAACGGTCCCAAGGGTTGCTGCCCCCACGACGAGAAACGCCGCCAGGAGGCGCGCGCGCAGGGAGCTCGGGATCACCCCGTCGCCTCGCGCACCCGGTAGCCGACCCCCCGCACTGTCTCAACGAAGCGCGGCGCAGCGGGATCGTCGCCCAGCTTGCGCCGGATGTTGGCCACGTGCACGTCCACGAGGTGGTCGTCCGCGACGTAGCCGACGCCCCAGACCTTGTCAAACAGGTGATCGCGCGTCACGACGATGCCCGGCTCCCTGACGAGCACCGCGAGGATCTCGAACTCGAGGGCGGTCAGGTCCACGGCGACGCCGTCGACGCGCACCAGGCGGCGCCCCCCATCCACCTCGAGCCCGGGCGCGACCATGGACACGGCTGCCGTTGCCCCCGTTCGCGGACGGCGGAGCAGGGCCTTCAGCCGCGCCACGAGCTCGCGCGGCGAGAACGGCTTTGTCAGGTAGTCGTCCGCACCCACGGTCAACCCGACGATCCGGTCGATCTCCTCGCTCCTGGCGGTGAGCATCAGCACGTAGGCTGTGGAGAAGCCGCGCATCTGCTTGCACACGTCGATGCCGTCGATCCCGGGCAACATCAGGTCGAGCACGACCGCGTCGGGTGCCCAGTCGCGGATCAGCTCGAGCGCCGTCGGGCCATCGGCCGCCGAACGAACGTCCCAGCCCTCTCGGTGAAGGTAGCTTGCAACAAGGTCAACGATCGGCGGCTCGTCGTCGACGACGAGGACGCGCGCTGGCCGAACGCCCGCTGCTTCGAGTTCGGCTGCGGCGCCTGGGACGGGATGGGGGGCCAAGTCAAGCATCGCGGGCATCTCGGTTTGGTATTCCCGCCCGCGCCTGCGGGGAGCGAGCCGGTTAGCGCGGGCGGGATGCCGGAGTAAAGCAGCGGGTTGTGCTGTAGAGAGCGTGCCTGAGTGCCGGATACGCCGCCATGCAGCGAGCCGCAAGAGTTCCTCAAGAGTCCGTCAAGCGAAGCGCGGCCCCACCGCGGGTGGGCGGCGTTGACGGCGTCTTGACGAAGACCTGACCCGCCCTGCATCGACGCCGGCCACGGGCCGCCGGATGATCGATGGAGAAGACAAGGGCCGCTGCTGGCGGTCGCAGGACAAGCAACAAGGAGTGCGCCATGGGCGTCGCCGCAGGCTCGGTGCGCGGGACTCACGTCGCGCCGGGCAGGGTCCAGACCATCGCAGTGATGGCAGTCACGATCCTGGCGATCGGGGCAATCAGCTGGTTCGCCACGGACGGGTTCAACGACGGCGTCACCAGCATCGCGATCGCGGGCGAGGAAGGCGTCGAGCCGCCCAAGGTCGGCCGCCAGCCAACGGTCTTCACGGGTCTCGGCTATGACGGGCAGCCCGTCTCGCTCGCGACGTATGCCGGCAAGCCCCTCTGGCTGACATTCGGCGCGTCGTGGTGCCGCGACTGCCGGGCGGAGGCGCCGGACCTCGAGGCGACCTACGAGCAGTTCCGCAGCCGGGGCCTCAACGTTCTGGCGGTGTTCATCAATGACCCGGCTCCCGACATCTCGGCCTACGCCAAGCGCGCAGGGCTGAGCTTCCCGATCGTGGCCGACGTGCAGGCGAAGATCGCCGGCGCATACCGAATCCTTGGGATCCCAACGCATATCTTCATCGGCGCCGACGGGCTCATCAAGGAGGTCAAGATCGGCGCCCTGTCGAAGGACGACATGTTGCGGGCCGTCGGCACAATCGTGCCGTAGGCACCCTACCCGACCGCTATGGTCCGACGGCAGCGTTGACGGCGGTCAAGGTGCCGGCCGGACTCCAGATCACGTCGGCCGACGCCTGGTGGCCGGACGGCATCGTGAACACGACATGCCACCACGTGCCCAGGTTGACGACCTCAGCCCGGCTGCCACCGACCAGGAAGGCCGCGACCGCCTTGGCCGCTGCGGCCGCGACGTTTTGGCAGTCCGCCGTATCGCCGCCGGCCTTCTCGCACGAGATCAGCAGCGATGGCGTGGAAGGCTCCGTGGCGGACGGCTGCGTGATGGCCGAAGGTGGGGTGGCCGTTGGGGACAACGTCTTCGCGCGCCTTCGACGCGTCAAGACCTAGCGAGCCCAAAAGGCGGGAGGTCCGAAATGCGTACCTCGCGAGCGTTCCGGAACGCCGCCTCGCGTGCTTCTCCGGAATGCGGGTGCAGCGAGCGCTATCAGCCGTCGAGCGGCACGGCTTGGCCGGATTGCCCGCCAGACGGGCATTAGCAGGCGCATGCCCGTATAGCGCCCGCCGCATAAGCATTTCGGACCGCAGCGCCAGCACGAGACGCCGCGCCACGCACGAGGGATGGCGGCGCACCGCGCTGCTTGGCGGCGGTTCTTCCGGAACGCTCCTGTGACGGGCATTCCGGCCGCAGCGGCGCGCGCGTATCCGGCGGACAAGCTAAGAAAGCTGCCCGTAGCTCGTCCGGAGCTACCCCCGGCGGCGCTTGATCTCGGCCGAGATGGCCGGGACCACCGTGGCGAGGTCGCCGATCACCGCGTAGTCGGCGCCGGTCATGATGGGAGCCTCGTGGTCCTTGTTGATGGCAAGGATCTTCTTGGCGCCCTTGACGCCGGCCATGTGCTGCGTGGCGCCGCTGATGCCGCAAGCGATGTACAGGTCGGGCGCGATCTTCGTGCCGGTCTGGCCAACCTGGTCGGTGTGCGGGCGCCAGCCCGAGATGGTCACGGCGCGGGAGCAGCCCACGGCCGCGCCCAGCAGACCGGCCAGCTCCTCGATTGGCGCAAAGCCATCCGTGGAGCCGACACCGCGACCGCCTGAGATGACGATCTTGGCTTCTGCGAGCGAGACGCCGGCCTTCGCGGCATCCACGTGGCCGACGACGCGCACGGCGAGGTCCGCATCGTCAAGCGTCGGCGCAAAGGTCGCCACGGCAGCGGAGCCGCCGGTGGACGTCTTGGCAACCGCGTGGGGCTGGGTGGTGAGGATGGCGCGCGTCGCGTTGATCGCGGCCTCCTCAAGAAGGGAGCCGCCCCAGCGCGAGCGTGTCACGACAACCGTGTCGCCCGGCACCACCTGCGTGCAGTTGGCAGCGAACGGCAGGTCCAGACGCGCAGCCACCCGTGCAAGCACGGTGTTGCCGGCATCCGAGCCCGGGCCCACAACCGCAGCCACGCCAAGCGTGTCCGCGAGGTCGGCCAGGATCCGCGCCCATGCGTCAGGCGCAAAGGAGGTCAGGGAGGGATGGGTTGCGACGTGGACCTGCGTGGCGCCCCAGGCGCCCAGCTCATGCGCTGCGGCGCCAGCCGCGGCAGCACCGGCCTCGCCGATGACAAGCGCGTGGACGGCGCCGCCGGCCGCAAGGGCAGAGGCGGCAGCCAGGGCCTGAAGCGAGACCTCATCAGCGGCGCCCTCGGCAGCCGTTACGAGACAGAGCACGGAGCCCATCTAGAGCACCCCCAGGCTGGCCAGCATGTCCACAACCGCCGGCGCGGCGTCCGGGCCGTGGCCCAGGATCACCGCCTCGGTGGCCGCAACCTGCGGGACGACGAGACGGATCATCGCCAGCCGCTGTTCGGGGCGCTCAGGCGACGACGGGGCGATGGGCTTGGACTTGGCGCGGATGCGCCCGGGCACCGACGGGTAGCGCGGCAGGTTGATGCCCTCCAGGACGCTGACCACGGCGGGCAGCGGCACCTCGTAGACATCGCGGCCACCGGCCGCCTCCTGCTCACAGCGGACCTTGCCCTCAGCGACGGCCAGACCCTTGATCCCGGCCACCGCGGGTCGGCCAAGCGCGCGCCCGATGCGGACGCCCACCTGGTAGCCGCCCGAGTCGGCCGCCTCGTTGCCGAGGAGGATCAAGTCGAACGGCCCTTGGGTCGCCTCGTCAGCGCGCACGGCGTCAACGATGGCTGCTGCTGCGGACTGCCCGTCCCACTCCTCACCGTCGGTGACGAGATGGATCGCGCGCGTGATGCCCAGCGCCATGGCGTCGCGGAGCTGCTCAGTTGCCTCGGCGGGGCCAAGGGTGAGCACCACCGATTCGCCGCTGTGCGCCTCGATCAGGCGAACAGCCTCTTCAACTCCGCACTCCTCGTGGGGGCCGATGGTGAAGCCGAGGTACCGGGCGTCGATCGCCCGGTCTCCGTCGGTCAGCGTGATCCGGCCAGCGACGGCCGGAACGCGCTTGATGCACACAAGGACTCGCAAAGCTCAGCCTCGGATCCGGAGGTTCTCAGGGTCAAACAGGGCGCCTGCGCCGGCCACCGCAACGGTCACCGGGTAGTGCTCCTGGAAGTACTCCACCGCCAACTTGGTGCCAACGACCGCCAGGGCGGGCGGGAGATACGCCATCAGCACGTGCTTGCCGGTAGAGGGGCTGGCGCCTGCAGAGTTGGCGTAGGAGCGACGGCCCTTCGAATCCTCGATCGGCGTGCCGTCCGGCATCGTGATCGGCTGGCGGCCAAGCATGTAGCGCTTCTCGCCCGAGGCCGAGTCGTGGTCGTCCACGGTCAGGATGCAGCAGGTCGCGGACAGCGGCTGTTCCAGCTGCCGGACCACGGCGTCGCGGCCAATGAAGTCCGCGTCCTTGATCTTCGGCGGGAGCATGCCCGCTTCAGCGGTGGTGTAGTCGTTGTCCAGCTCCGCGCCGTACGCACGGTAGCCCTTCTCCAGACGGCCGGTGGTGCCGTACACGCCCATGCCGCACGCGGTCAGGCCGTACTGCTCGCCGGCAGCCCAGAGCTCGTCCCAGAGGCGCTGGCCCTGCTCCATCGGGACGTAGAGCTCCCAGCCCAGGTCGCCGACATAGCTGATGCGCGAGGCCAGGACGATCTGCGAGCCCATCTCCACGTCGCGGCAGGTGCCAAAGGGGAACGCCTTGTGGCTCATGTCCGCACGGGTGAGCGACTGGACGATGTCCCGCGCGCGCGGGCCCCAAACGCCAATCGTGGTGTAGGCCGTGGTGAGGTCAACGATGGACGCCATCGGCGCCAGGTTGTCCTTGAACCACTTGAGGTCGGCCATGCCGTGGGCGCCGCCGGTGACCACACGGAAGTGGTTCTTGGCAAGGCGCATGATCGTCAGGTCGCTCTTGAACCCGCCGGTCTCGGAGAGCACCGGGGTGTAGACAACCTTGCCAACCGCCACGTCCATCTGGCGCATCGCCACGCCCTGGACGCTGGCGAGGGCGCCCACGCCGAGGATGTCGAAGATGGCAAACGCGGAGAGGTCGAAGATGCCTGCGGCCTCGCGCATTGCGAGGTGCTCGGCGTTGATGATGGGGCTCCACCAGCGGGCGTCCCACTCGTTGGGGCGCGTCTGGACGCCGTACTTCTTAACGAGTGGCGCGTTGCACTTGTACCACTGCGCGCGCTCCCAGCCGGCAACCTCGAAAAACTCGGCGTCGTGCGCCTTCTGCCAGTCGTACATCGGCGTCTTGCGCAGCGGCCGGTCGGACAGGTACTGCTCGGCCGGGTGGACGATGCCGTAGGTCTTGGGAAACGCCTCGAAGGCGCGGGCCTTCGTGTGCTTGCGGGTCTTCTGGTGCGCGTGGAAGCGGGAGATGTCGGACTGGTTGAGGTCAATGGAGGGCTCGCCGTGGACCATCCACTCGGCGACGGCCTTGCCGACGGCCGGGCCTTCCTTGACCCAGACGGCTGCGGCGGCCCAGAGGCCCTTGACCTCGGGGGTCTCGCCCAGAACCGGCATGCCGTCGGGCGTCAGCGCGATGAGGCCGTTGATGGCGTACTTCTGGCCCACCTTCTCGTCGCCGAGGATCTCGGGGAACAGCTCCAGCGCGTCCTCAAGCTGCGGGTCGAAGTCGTCCTGCGTGAAGGGGAACTCCGTGGGCGACAGCGCGGCCGCCTCATTGGACGGGATGGTCTCCGGGTCGTGCAGGATGGAGCGGTGGGCGTAGGAGCCAACCTCAAAGCCGATGCCGTCCTGGCGCTCGTACATGAGCACGTCCATGTCGCGGACGATGGGGTAGCCGATGGCCTTGCTGCTCTTCTCGAACAGCGGGACGGGCCCGTAGTCGGCCATCTGGTGGACAACCGGGGTGAGCGGGATGTAGGCGCCGGCCATCTCGGCGAGGAGCGGGGCCCACACGCCGCAGGCGATGATGACGTACTCGGCCTCGATGACGCCGCGGTTGGTGGTGACGGTCTTGATGCGGCCGTCCTCGACGCCCATCGCGGTAACTTCGGTCATCGCGAATGACTGCAGAGCGCCCATAGCCTCGGCCTTCTCGCGGCAGAGCGTGCCGAACTGGAGCGAGTCGCAGACGCCAACCTCAGGGCTGTAGAAGCCGCCGACGAGGATCTCCTCGTTGATGAACGGCACCAGCGCCTTGATCTCGGCCGGGGTGACCATGCGCGAGTTGATGCCCCAGTTCTTGCTGGAGTCCACCTTGCGCCGGAGCTCGTTGAGGCGCTCCTGGGAGCGGGCAACCTCAAGGCCGCCACACATCGTGTAGACGTCCCAGTCCTGGTACTGGCGGGCGGACTCGAGCGTGAGCTCCGCCATCTCCTTGTTGTGGTCCGCCAGGTACAGGAAGTTGGACGCGTGACCGGTGGAGCCGCCCGGATTGGGGAGCGGGCCCTTGTCGATCTGGACGATGTCCTTCCAGCCGAGGTTGGCCAGGTGGTACGCGATGCTGTTGCCGACGATGCCGGCTCCGATGATCACGACCTTCGCGCTGGACGGGAAGCTGGCCATTGACACTGCTCCTGTGCGGTGGCGGGGGGTGCTACTTGGGTGCGGCATGTGGTGCGGCGCCTTGTTGTGGCCGGTTGCGCGCAATGCGCAGCCAGCCGGGCGGTGCGCCGCGGTTCGCGAATGCTAACTGTTGACAATTGCCCGTGTCAACGCCATTCTTGCGCTCGCCACAGCGGCTGGGTTGGCTGTTCCCCACCAGCGTGCTGATGCGCCAGGGCCGGAGGCCTGATGTCGCAACTGGACCACAAGCAGCTCTGGGAGTCCATCGCGGACCGCCTGCGGGAGGAGATCCTGGACGGGCATCTGCCCGCCGGTTCGCGCCTCGTGGAGACGGATCTGGCGACGCGGTTTGGCGTGTCCCGCGGGCCCGTGCGCGACGCGCTTGCGGACCTGTCGCGGTCCGGGCTGGTGGTGGACCTGCCGCGGCGCGGGACGTTTGTCGCCAGCCTGCGTGAGGAGGACCTGGCCGAGGTCTACGAAGTGCGCCGGGCGCTCGAGGAGGGCGCGGTCCGCATGGCGGTGGCGCGGGCTTCCGAGGAGGAGCTCGCCGAGATGGACCGGCTGCTCTCCGCTACTGAGGCGGCGTACCACGCGGGTCCGCTGCCGGCGGCGTGGGAGGCGGACATGGCCTTCCACCGCATCTGCTGCCGAATGGCCGGGAACGGCCGCCTCGTGGAGCTGTTTGACCAGCTGGCCTCTCAGACCGTGTTGCTGATGCGGACCGCTCTGGCCGAGCGCGCGTCGCTCGCCTGGACGCCGCCCGTTGCCGTGCACCGGCACATTGCGGACGCAATCCGGGGGCGCGACGCGGAGGCCGCCGTCCGCGCGGTGGCGGACCACTACCAGTACACCGAGGACCGGCTGGCGGGGCGGGCGAAGACCGAGTAGACATGGCGGGCCGCCGCCACCCTGAGTAGCGGTCGGATGAAGTCTTCATCATGCCGTGCGCCACATGCCGCGAACCGTGGAGCATCGGTCGCAATTCCATCGTCCCGTGCGACAGGGTGGCGAAACCGTGAAGTCTTCATCCATGCGCCACCGAGAGAGGCGGTATCGACGAGACCCGGCAGGGCGCCCGCGCGGGGCGCGTTCTGCCGGACGGTCGCATACTCGGGGCGATGCGACTCGAACTCACCAAGCGCGGCGACTACGCCGTGCGCGCCATGCTGGCCCTGACCCGCCGCGCGGGCAACGGGCTGCTGTCTGCGCGCCGGATCGCCGACGCCATGGGCATCCCCGTCCGATTCCTGCCCCAGGTGCTGGCCGACCTCCAGCGTGCGGGGCTTGTTGAGGCGGCCCCGGGCCGCAGTGGCGGGTACCGGCTAGCACGCGACCCGAAGACCGTGAGCCTGCTCGAGGTCATCGAGGCGGTCGAGGGCGACACGCGTCGGCGCGCCTGCGTGTTGCGCGGCGTCCCCTGCGGCCAGGATGGCCACTGCGACGTCCACGACGTGTTCGCCGCCGGGCAGGACGCGCTTCGCAATACCTTTGCGCGGGCGACGCTGGCCGAGATGGCGGGGCCGGCCACGGAGGCCGCTCTGGCTACCGCAGCCGAGTAGGCGCAGGCGCCAGCTACGGGGTCACGGTGACGGACATCGATGCCGGCGACGGGCAGACCAACCGCACGGTGATGCCGAGGTCGAAGGCGATCACGCCAGTCGCCAGCGGAAACGACGCGCGGGTGACGCCCAGCACCGGGTCCTTGCACCAGGTGGCGAGATTGGGCGCGTTCGGCAGCGGCCACCAGGCGCCAAGCTCAATCGCCAGCGCCTGACCCGCCTTGATGTTGAACGAGGTGGCATGCCCCGCGTTCACGACGCTCACGGCAAGTACCCGCCCGTCGGGCCCGGCGACACCGACAACCTTTGGCAGTCGAATGACGCAGGCGCCGCCGGTGTTGCGGAGGGGCTGCCGGAAGTACCTCGCAGAGGTGTTCCCGTAGCCGTAGGCGGCGGTCGCTGGGGCGGTGATCACAAACGTGTCGGCGGAGCACGTGCCGCCCGGGTTGGGCAGCACCGCCTGCGGGGACGCGGTTGAGCTCGGCGCGGCGCTGGGCGTCGCCGTTGCGGCGGCACTTGGTGTGGGGCTGCTGGTCGGTGGGGGCACCGTGGGTGATGGCGAAGGGCTCATCGGCGGGGCAGGCTGGCCGCAGCCCACCAGCACCGATCCAAACAGGACTGCCAGAGCGACGCGCCATGCGCTGCGTCGGATCATGCGCTCACGCTACGCGCGACGCCGGGTCAGACGCAAGGCCGAACCGGCGAGGCCGGCGGCCGCCACCACCGACGCGGCAACGAGCAGGGCGCCAACCCCAGTCAGCGCCGGGATCCCCAAGGGCCAGCCGACGGCCACGCACGCCGTCCCGACGTTGATCGCCAGCCATCGCGGTCGCGCACACGTGCCCAGCAGGTACCGCTGGCGCGCGTGGTCAGCAGGCGTTCCGGGTCCAATCGCAGGCAGCAGGTGCGTCCACGAGCCAATGAGCACCTGGATCACCCAGCCCATCGCCAGCGGCGCGGCGACCAGCGGCGAGGACCACGCCCGGTCATCGCCGATGAGCCCAAGGGCACGCGCCAGCACCAGCGCAGACGCCAGGGTCACTCCCACCGCGGACCACCAGATACCCGCCAGCAGGCTCGCGGACGCCACGAAGTGCCAGTCAGCATCGGACGACCACCTGCCGCGCGACGCGTACACCTGCCTCGCCTCCACCGCGAGCGCGCCCGCGCCCATCAGCGCAAGCACCGCTCCCCCGCCGGCCACAGCAACCCAGCCCGTGGTGAAGCCGGCGACAACCAGCAGCGACGCGGCTGCCGTCGCCAGCACCGCGACCACGGCGCTCGCCCGCGGCACGATCCGCGTGCCCAGCACCGTGGGCAGGAAGTGGAGCAGCGTCGCCATGATCACCAGCGACACGAAGCCCAGCAGGTTGGTCCACGCGTGGGCGTCCCGCAGCGCCGTGAGCCGCTCCACCGCCGGCGGCCAGCCCGCAACCACCAGGGTGCCGATGGTGCCGCCGATCCCGACGTTGACGAGCGCCAGCGTGTAGCCGAGGGTGACGATTGGGCGCCGCATCATCAGGCCGTCCCGGCCACCAAGCTGTACAGCCAGCGCCGTCATGCCGATGCCCGCGAGGTAGACCACGCCGCCGATGGGCGGCACGAGGGTGAGGGCAGGAGCCAGACCGCGCACAACCACCAGTGCCGCGCCAAGGGCGACCAGCCCCACGGCCGCCCCCCGGACTCGGGCAGGGGCGGGCTTGCCAGCGGCGAGCGCGGACACGAAGAAGGGCATCACGCCGGCAATCGCCGTGGAGGCGCCGCCGGTCAGCGCCAGGTGCAAGGGCAGCCAGGGCGTGGAGCCAAGCACGCCGGGCGCACCGGTCGCCAGCGCCACCGAGGCGCCGGCGGCGGCCGCGAGGTACAGCGCCGCAACCACGATGGACGCAGCCGCGATGCGGCGGTCGTCAGCGCGGCTTGGCCCAGGCGCGAAGGACGGGCGGCCCGGCTGCGTTTGGGCCGATCGGGGCTGCAACAACATGCCGCTTGTCACCTTTACAAACATCTACTAACTTACTGATAGTTATAGCGCGTCCCGAAGAGCCGGCTGGAGTTGACCGGTCCAGGACGAAGGCCCGGGCGGGGCACTCCCGGGCAGGAAAGGATTTCTCAATGCATCGCTCCGCCCGACTGCTCACCGCTGCCGCGGTGATCGCCTTGGCCACTGGCGCGTGCGCGTCCAACGATCGCCCAGCATGGTCGTTCGCGGCACCGCAAACGCCCAACACGGTCCCGGCTGCCGCCGCCACCTCGGCCCCGGTCGCCTCGACCGCGCCCGCGCCCGCCCCCGTCGGCACGCCGGCAGCAACGCCCGCTGCCAGCGGCATGGCCATGGGCCAGCCCACCGCCGCCCCGGCCGCCGCGGGCGCGCCCAAGGCCGATCCCAACGCCCCGGCCTACGTCCTGCGCGACGCCACGGCGCCCGCGGTCCTCGCCGGCACCGAGCACGACATCGACTTCCCCATCATCGAGAAGGACATCACGGTGGCGGCGGGATTCGTCGTGCACACCTGGACCTTCGGCGGCACGGTCCCGGGCCCCACGATCCGCGTCCACCTTGGCGACACCGTGCACATCCACCTCAAGAACGAGGGGCAGATGAGCCACTCGATCGACTTCCACGCCAGCCAGACCGCGATGAACCACCAGATGGTGGAGATCAAGCCCGGCGACACGTTCACCTACACGTTCAAGGCGGAGTACGCGGGCGTCTGGATGTACCACTGCGGCACCGCGCCCGCGCTGCTGCACATCGCCAACGGCATGTACGGCATGGTCATCGTTGAGCCCAAGGGCGGCCTGCCCAAGGT